>JAJAYG010000001.1 GCA_026786335.1 Chitinophagales bacterium
ATTTAGTTAACCTTCGATTCCTTCTTTTAAAGTGATAATAGAAGAATGGGAACCGCTTCATGAACCATGTAACATCAATTCAACTTTTCCATCTTTAAATGATTTAAACTGTATGGCACCGCCATCCATTTCAACGGCCGGCTTTACATAGTTATCCAGCATCTCCTTTATTTTTGTTACCACTTCTTCTTCGGTATGCTGCTCGGCATGGTGGTTTGGTTTATAGTCAGCCGAAATAATTTCTTTCCCTTCTTCTAAATAACTTTTAACAAAGTCTCTGAGTGTTACCGAAACCTCCATCCAATCGGTTTCAGGTGTTTTGGTAACCGTTACAAAGTTGTTCATAATGAACACGCCTTTTACAAACGGAAATCCAAAAAGCTCAGTTGCAAGTGCAGAAACTTTTGCCGATTGCTCATCTGCAAAATCAGCGGAGTTGTTTGCAAACAGATTGATGTCGGCTACAAACTTCATTGTTTCGGGGTTGGGAGTCATTTCGGTATAAACCTCAACCAATTTATTTTTAACTATTGTTTCCATTTTAAATTATTTCTATGATTTGCAAAGTTAACCAAAAGGCAATGAATGAAGTTCAGAATTTCAAAAGTAATTTCTTAAGCAAACAGTAAACACAGGTTTTTGTTTGGCAGAAAAAGAAAATTGGCATTGCTTAAATAAAAAACCATGACCTTCGAATTCGAAAAAAAATTTGTTTTTAGTTTCAACCAATCATTTATATAAGAAGTGAAAAAAAGAAAAAAACAATCTTTTAGAAAACGACAATCGGAAAAGAAGCGAGATCAGCCACCGGGTAAATTGATTTATGTTGGAGATGAAAAAAACGAATCGGTAAAAATTCAAGTGATTGATTTTAATGAAGAGGCATTTGAAGAAAAAGAATTTACCGATCCAAAGGATTGTTTTGCTTATAAAGAAAAATCAACAAATACCTGGATCAATGTTACCGGAATTCACGAGCCCGAGATTCTTCGACAAATCGGGGAGCACTTTGGTATTTCATCTTTGGTGCTGGAAGACATTATGAATACCAATGCGCGGCCCAAAGTTGATGATGATAAAAATTACCTTTTTATAATTCTTAAGATGATTGACTTTGATGAGGAAAAGCAAATGATAACCAATGAACAAGTTAGTCTGGTATTAGGAAGTAATTACGTGATTTCATTTCAGGAAAATGAGAAAGATTTATTTGATAAAATAAGAGAACGACTTAAGCTGGATACAACCAGATTAAGAGCATTGGGAACTGATTATCTGGCCTACAGTATTATGGATAAGATCATCGATAATTATTTTTTTATTATTGAAAAGATGGGGGATTTTTTGGAGGATATGGAAGAAGAAGTTTCAGAAAACCCTCGCAATGATTTTATTCAGAGATTAAATGAACTCAAGCAATCAAATATTTATTTGCGCAAATCGGTTTGGCCGTTGCGGGAAGTAATTAATTTTTTGCTTCGCGGTGAATCAAAGCAGATTAAAACAGAAACGCTTCCTTACTTCCGTGATTTGTATGATCATACTGTGCAGGTAATAGATACTGTAGAAACTTACCGCGATCTGCTGAGCGATATTATGGATGTTTATCTTTCTTCGATAAGCTTAAAGATGAATGAAGTAATGAAGGTGCTCACCATTATTTCTACCATTTTTATTCCGCTCACATTTATTGTGGGTGTTTATGGAATGAATTTTAAATTTATGCCTGAGCTTGGCTGGAAGGAAGGCTATTATTTAATCTGGGGGATCATGATTGTTATCGCCATGTCCATGATCATTTATTTTAAAAGGAAGAAGTGGTTTTAGAGAAAATCTGTTCAGCTTATTTCTCAAAGAATTTTTTTACTGCTGCATAAACAATGGCCGATTCATATCCTTTGCTGATGAGATAAGAGGAGAGTTTTTGTTTTCTCGTAAATAGATTCGTGTCTTTTAAGGTGGCAGCTTTTTTCTCCAGCAACTTCATCATTGCAATTTTGTAAGCATCCTCATCAATATCTTTTATTGATTGCTTGATGTTGTATGAAGAAACTCCTTTTGCTTTCAGGTGCTGTTCAATTTTTTTCTTTCCCCAACTCTTCATCCTGAATTTACCGCCGGCAAATGCATTGGAAAATCGCTCTTCATTCAAGAAATTTTCTTCAATCAGTTTTACAAGAATATTTTCCAGTTCATTGCCGCGAAGGCCATGCTCAAGTAATTGAGTTCTCACTTCTGAGTGGCTGCGTTCCTGATAGGCGCAATATTTTTTCATGCGCTCATAGGCTTGTAACGGCGTTAAGAATTTTTTCTTTCCTTCAGAAAACATTCAACGAAGTTAGTAATGAAAAAAAATTATAAGTGATTAAGTTGCTGAGATTAATTAACGATCAGCAATTTGGTAATGCAGGTAACAGTTGCATCGGCATTGGCAGCCCAAACAAGGTAAACACCTGTTGCGGCTCTTTCGCCATTGTAATTTTTGCCATCCCAAACTGCCTGGCCACCTAAAGCTTTGGTGCGGTAGATCAAATGCCCTGTTGCATCGGTGATTTTTATATCGGCATCGTCCAGCACACCGCTAATGGCAATGGTTCCGCTGTAATCTTCACGAACGGGATTAGGATAAACTGCCGGCCCGCAAGATGATGTTGAACCGGGGGTTGCATCGCCTTTGTAAATAATGATTCCGTTTTCAACTCCAATGTAAACTTCGCCTGTGGTTTCATCAATGTCAAGTGCATTTACAAAGTTGGAGGTACGCGGACTGTTATCAAATGTAAATTGCTGAAGCAGTTCAGTTCCATCGGCCGAGAAAAGCCATACTCCATTATCGGTTGCAATCCATTTTCTGTTTGCACCATCCACCACAATTCGCTTTACATTCTCTGTTGCAAGCAGGTAACCATTGTAACCGCCACTGTTAACAATGATCTGTTGTGCCTCACAACCAAAATCTGAAAAAACATCACCGGGACAATAAAACACTGCAACTCCACTACCGGTACCAACCCAAATTGTTCCGTCTTTATCTGTTGCAACACAATTGACTTCAAGAGACGGAAGATTACCGCTGCCGGGAACATTGATTAGTTTTTTCCACCGGTCATCAGAGGCATTATCCAGTGATTCACCATAATTAAAAACCATTAAACCTTGTCGCGGAATTACAAACCATGTTTGATCATAATTATCAAAAGTCATGTTGGTTATCCAACCTTGCTCAAGTGTAAATGAAGGAAGAAAATCGAGCCATGTGCCATCATCTTTCATTACACAAACGGGAACGAGGGCACCAATATTTGAGACCCACATATTGTTGTAGCGATCGAATTCTATGTCTGCTGCTTTCACTCTAAGAATGTCGCCATTTACTCCGCTTAGGCTGCTGTTATCGGCATCCCATTGATTGGTGATTCCTAACACATCATCAAATTCAACAATCCCTCTCCACATAGTTCCAAAATAAGTTCTGTTGTTTTTGTAGTTTACAGTAGCACACACAAAGTCAAAACTGTCTCTTAGAATGGGGGTGTTGTAATAATTATAATTGTCCCACTCCCCATCAATGCGGGTAAAGAAGCCATCGGAATTAAAAATGAAACCATAAGATGCATTCCATCCGCCGGTAGCTACATATAAGTTGTGTGTGTTCTTGTTTACTGCCAAATCAAAAACATTTGAAGTCCATGGGCAATCGGGGAAAACTGTTTCGAGATAGTTATTTGAAAATTTCTGAAGACCGTTATACAAATCTGCGATCCACACCACGCCATCTTTTTCAATGGCATCATAAGGTTGCGGCGTGTAAATGGAATCATTTTTTCCTGAAGCATACAACACATTTACTCTTGCACCCGAGGTTCCAATTTGTGAAATCACCAGCGCATCTTTACTTGCTTCTAATTTTTTAACATCAAATCCTTTGCGGTAATAATACTGACTCCATACACCGTTGTTCAACTGAAAGATAGTATCCTTCTTCGCGCAATATGGCAGCCCATTATAACTTACGATATCTAAAAAATTCCCCGGCGCAGCGCCTTCACTTTTTGTAAACAAATGCCAGCGGGAATAATCAGCGAGGAAAGGATCATTGAGTTCACCGCGATATATTCCTGTTGCAGTTGCAGCATAAAGAAATGAATTATCAGAAGTAATTCCATTCACTTGTATTTGAGTTCCGTTTGCACCAATGTAATAGGTGTCTTTGATTTCATATTTTTCTACATCGAGCACCACAATGCCGAAACCGCAGGAGAGGTATGCATAATCACCCAGAAAGTAGGTGCCATAAATGGCTTTGTCGCCTACAATGTTTTTTCTTTTAATGTCTGAGATGTTGGTGATCTTACCATCTCTGATAATATCAATGTTGCTGTTTGAATAAATTACCAGCAGCAGATTTTTTTCTTTATTGAAAGCAACATGCGAGATAGAAATATCAGAAAGCCCGTCGACCTTGCTGATCTTATCATAAGAATTATCTGCTAGATCAATAGCGTACATCGAAAGCACGGTGCCGCAATAAATTTTATTGTCAGAAGCAGTTACGCTGTAGGCATTGTGGTAAGTGAGTTCATCTTTCCATTGCCCAATGGCTAATTGCTGGGCTGTTAAACGAAAAGAAGCAAGCAGTAAAATGAATAATATAATTTTTCTCATAGGAGGATTGCGAAAGTACAATGTTTTGCTGCGTGATGAACAAACGTGAGGGTTAGTGATTTATTTTGTAAATGAAAATTGATTGCTGTTTTTGATTCAACAAATTCCTTGATTAACCTTTTGTAAAGTTTTAAGCTTTGGAAAAGTTTTTACTCAAACAATTAATTTATCTTTCCAATCGAAGCTGAAACCAGCAACAATAATTTGATGGTGTTTGAAAACCTTTTGTGATGAAAAAATTAATTTACCTCTTGTGCTTATTGGTTTGTGTAAAGTTTTCTGCTGCGCAATCTTATACTGTACACGGTGCGCAGGTGCAACCGGCTTGGGTTTTTCCATTGTGGTTTGAGGATGGGAGTGGGGCGAAGGATACGGTTTATTTCTGCTATGATCCAACTGCAAATGATCAATACCCAAATACAGATACGCTTTTAGGTGAAAAACTTATTCAAAAAGATTCTACTAAGTTTTGGGTAGGCGTTTGGGCATTTAATGGTAAAGATTCTACCATACAATCTTCTGTGAGCAAGGTACCCTTTGCACAATTGTTTATAAATAATGGTTACTATCCCCTTAAGATTTTTTGGGATGACACACTCTTTTATTCTTCCGCGCTCCCATTTCCTGATTTGACCCCCCTACCTCGTGCTCGCATTTCTATCATCTGTTCCGATGCTTTTGGTAATTGCCCTGCCGATATTGAATTAAGTATGTCTGCTATTCCTTCAACTTTTCCTTTTCCATTGGTTGATAGCGCAATATTTAATGGTTTTGAAAATTATTATGTTGGCAACACTCTCGGAGAGTTTTCCCTTGAACTGCGCCCATTCGATTCTCCGCTTGAAGATGCAATAATAAATATTCAATCAAAGAGCATTTCGATTTACCCAAATCCATCAAGCGATGAATTCATCATTCAATTAAAACAACAAGCTGATCTGAGAATTACAGATGTAACCGGTAGAACTGTGAAAGAAATTTTTAACGCAAACGGAATGGTTGTTTTTGGAAAAAATTTTAATGCAGGAATTTATTTTGTTAGACTGAAGGTTGGAAACGAAACTTTTCTGAGCAAGATTATTAAACAATAAGTTTTCATTTCCCCCTTTGTCCTAACTCCCTATCTTGCGCGCTGTATGAGTCGCAAAATTTTTCTCTCTTTATTTTCTGCTGCTGCATTCATC
>JAJAYG010000002.1 GCA_026786335.1 Chitinophagales bacterium
GCACAGGAGAGAAAATCTAAAACTCCTACGGCTGAAAACAACACTGAAAGAAATCAAGGCGATAACCAAAACAAAGGTTCAAACCAAGATAGAAATTCAGGCAACAATCAAAACCGTTAATCAGGAATGATAGTGATAGGCTGAGAAAGTGCTAATGCACTTTCTCAACCCTTTTTTTAAAGCGTAGTTTAAAATTTAAACAATCATGAAAAAGCAAACACTAATCGCTGTATTATTTCTTTGTGCCCTCACAACTTTTTCAAGTTGTGCAGTAGTGGGAGGAATCTTTAAAACAGGAATGGGAGTAGGAATATTAATGGTTGTAATTGTTTTAGCTATTATTATTTTCATTATAACTAAGACAGGTGGCGGCGGAAAAACATAGTTCGGCATTCACACAAAATATTTTTAAAACAAATAATCATATAAAAACATAAACTAAAAATCATGAAAAAAAATAATAAGTTAATTCTAGGAATGGTGGCCGGTGGAGCCGCTGCTTTAACCATTGCAATAATTTCCTCGCCGCCATTGCGAAAGAAAATTTCGAAAATGAGCAGAGGGGTGGCAGATACATTGCTGAACGGGATTAACCACCTTTACGATTTAACAGAAAAGGAGCATCCAAAAGAGCAAAGTGAACCTAACGTAAATGAAGTAAATTATAAAACGCATGGACATGTGAATGAGGAAAAAAGTGTGCATGCCTCAACTTATTAATTTGTCTTCTCCAAGTAAAATGAAGCGAATTCATTTTTTAACAAATCAAATTTCTAAAAACAATAACTATGAAAACTAATGAAAAGATTACAGATGTGTTGAACACACTTGTACAAATTAACAACGACCGCATAGAAGGATACGAGCACGCAGCAAAAGAAACTGAAGACTCAGACCTAAAACAATTATTTAACGGAATGGCTGCTAAAAGTCAAATGATGAATGGCCAACTAATAACTGAAGTGTTGAACTGTGGTGGAAAGCCCACTGAAAGCACCACCACTTCTGGCAAAGTTTTTCGTGTGTGGATGGATTTTAAATCTATCCTCACCGGCAAAGACCGTAAAGCAATTCTTAGCTTGTGCGAGTTTGGTGAAGATGCCGCCCAGGATACTTACGAAGCTGCCATTAAAGAAAGCAATGAACTTCCTTCTCATATTATCCGGCTCATCACTGACCAGAAAACGCAACTTCTCCAGGACCATAACCGTGTAAAAACACTCCGAAACAGCGAAGTAATTTCACATTAATTAATCAAACAATTTAAAAAACAAAAAATTATGAGTACATCAAAAATTTTATTAGGAGTATTGGCAGGCGCAGCCGCAGGTGCAGTATTGGGTATTTATTTTAGTTCGGAACATGGAGCTAAGACACTGAACAAATTAACCGATACAGCAGGAGGTTTTATAGATGACTTGAAAACTAAATTTACCGAAAGCATTGGAAGCGTTTCGGATAAAACTGAAGATGCTTTTGACGGTGCTAAAGGTTTAATAGAAAAAGGAAAATCAAAAGTGGAAAATGGGTATAACCAATTTAAGAATGGAGACCACCACGATAAGATTATACCCAAAGCTGATTTGAAATTTTAACAAAATTATGTTTCATAATCGCATAATTAATTTCCACCGTCACAACTTTTTTATTTTGAGATGTAGATGAATAAATATTTAAAGCCCCGAAAGGGGCACATGAAAATCTATTGAGGTTTTACACCCGAAACCATCAAGCGGGTTTGCAGAGAAATTTCTAGTACAGCGTTTAGAAAAAGATAATAATAAATTTAGTTTAGTTGGATTTCAGGATATATCAGGTTGGAATAATGGGCAGCAAGAACACGGTGATTTCCCAACCTTCTCACAGTGACCAACGAAATGGTAGGCGAGTTTGTAACCCATTTATAATGAAGTCCGCTAAACAAATTTATTTCATTCCTTAATAAAATAAAATTAGGTAATATGAATACATTAGCATTAGAACCCATAGATGGCAACATTACATCGGGAGAAAACAAATCTTTTTGGACAGCATCAACGCACCCAATCATTTTTGAAAAACTTAAACAAAATATCGAAACAGATATTTTAATTGTTGGTGGCGGCATTGCGGGTTTAACTACCGCATATTGCCTCCTAAAAGCTGGACGAAAAATAATTTTAGTAGAAGATGGATACATCGGCAGCGGAGAAACAGGCAGAACCACAGCACACATAACCTGTGCATTAGACGACCGCTATTTTGAACTCGAAAAAATATTTGGCGAAGAAAAAGCAATGCTTGCAGCTAAAAGCCACACTGAAGCAATTCAGTTTATAGCGAACACCGTTAAACTTGAAAACATTGACTGTAATTTTAAACGAGTTTCCGGGTATTTATTTTTAAGCGGCAGCGATTCAAAAGAAACTTTAGAAAAAGAATATGAAGCTACAAAAAACGCAGGCCTGCTAACAGCAATGTTAGATCAGGTTCCTGCATTAGCATCGGAAGATGGAAAATCGTGCATCGAATTTCCCGAACAAGGACAGTTTCATATCATGAAATATTTGAAAGGTCTCTCAATAGCAATTATGGGCATGGGAGGCAAAATTTATACAGAAACAAAAGCAGAAGAAATTTCAAAAGAAGGAGCTAAAGCAAATGGTTTTGAAATAAAAGCAAACCACATTGTAGTTGCTACCAACACACCCGTTAACGATTGGGTTGCCATGCACACAAAACAATGGGCCTATCGCACTTATGTTATTGCAGCAAAAATTCCAAAAGGAAAAGTGCCTTATGCTTTATGGTGGGATACCGGAAATAAAAATTCGAAATGGATTGCCTCACCCTATCATTATGTGCGCATAGAAGAATTTGATAATATACACGACCTATTAATGTCGGGTGGTGAAGATCATAAAGTAGGGCAAGCCGATGATGAAAATATTCCTGAAGAAGAAAGATATACCAAACTAATCGAGTGGACTAAAAAAAGATTTCCTGCGATGGGCAATGTGGAATACAAATGGTCGGGGCAGGTGATGGAGCCAATTGATTCAATGGCATTTATAGGAAAAAATCCAGGTGATAAAAACATTTATATCATCACGGGCGATTCGGGAAACGGTATAACACACGGTACATTGGGTGGAATCATTTTAACCGACATCATTACCGAGAAAGAAAATCCTTATCAGGATTTATACAGCCCTTCGCGCATAACCATAAAAACTGCAGGTGATTATTTACACGAAGCAGGTAACATGGTTGCACAATATGCAGATTGGATTACTAAAGGCGATGTAAATCATATAGAAGACTTAAAGCCAGGGCAAGGAGGAATAATTTCTTCAGGCATAAAAAAGATTGCCGCTTACCGCGATGATCAAAACAACCTGCACACCTGCACCGCAGTGTGCCCCCACCTCGGTGGTATTCTGCAATGGAACGCCGAAGAAAAATCTTTTGATTGTCCGTTACATGGTTCAAGATTTACAACAGAAGGAAAAGTTATTAATGGACCTGCAACTTCCGATTTAAAAAAATTAGAAGTTAAAGAAGAAAATATTTTGCAACACGCAAAATAAAAGATAGAAAATTTTTAGGGTTGAAAGGAAAATTGGGAGGTAAAGCCGCCATGCTTGGCGTATGTTTATTTCTAAATAATTTTGAAAGAAGCGATGTGTGTTGCCGCGCGTTCATTTATTGCTCGGTGTCCTCTGCACACAGTTCCTTGCATGAAAGGTTTATTCAATCACAATTTTGATTATTGTGGTTTGATCATTCATTTTTATTTGAAGCAAATAAATTCCTCCAGTAACTTGTGCCTGAAAGGAGATATAATCACGATGCCATAGAATTCCAAACAATCAACAATGTTGCAATCGCAAGCGGCACCACATTTTGCCCTAGATAGCAATGGCAGTGTAAAAAGTTTTTTTAGGGAACTGAAAAAATCCGTTGCGTGATTGGTGGCGGATTTTTTTTGGGGGTGGAAGGAAAAAAACAAGAAGCCAAATCTTGTAGCGCGGCAACTACTTAAACACATTTCATGTTATGCTGAGGAGTTTATCGAAGCACTTAA
>JAJAYG010000003.1 GCA_026786335.1 Chitinophagales bacterium
GCATTTCAAGTTGATCCCATGCTACAAAATAGTTTGCCTGGTTATTCAAAATGAAAAACTTTCCGGGGCATGCATCTACATTAGCAAAATGCAATGTCAATTTTGGTTGATCACCTGCTGTTCTAAGTCTTCCTTCCTACAAAGAACAAAAGAATAATTAAGAAATCTCACGCCTTCTTTTGTTTTAAAAAACAAAAACATAATTGTTGGTAGTGGCTCTATTAAGTAAAGCAACGTAAGTAAGAACTGAAATAAAAGATAATAATTGTTCAATTATAAATCATGCATTACCGGGAGCGTGTAAAATTTAATGCGCTACATCGCATAATTAATTTTCAGGTTTCTAATGGCATTGCGACATCTTGTTTTAACTGTACCTGTGGGGATATTAAGCATTTTAGAAACTTCTATCTGCGTATAACCATAAATATAAACGAGGTCAATTACTTCTTTATACTTCGCATCCAACTTATGAATCAATCGTGGTAAATCATGGCTTTCATCTCGGTAATCAGACTCACAAGATGGGGCGCGGCCATTGAGAGATTCTAAACCATTGCCTGTTATTCTTAATTGATTGTGGCATTGTTTGCTTCTTAAATAATCCTTACTTGCATTGCGGGTAATATTAAGCATCCAGGTAAACAGGGTGCCTTTTGATGCATCATACGAATCAATGTTTCGCCATATTTTTACAAATACTTCTTGCAGCACATCTTCCCCCATATGCTGGTTGCGAACGATTCTTGTCGCAATTCCTAAAAGTGCTGTTGCATAGCTATCATACAAAACTGAAAAAGCTTCTTTGTTTCTTGCTTTTAGCTTCATAACTAAATCATCGGTTTTAATGTTATTAGCAGTTATCATGGGGCTATTTTTTTTAGTAGATGATAATTTTTGATTTGCTATTTGATTTATTTTGATTATACAAGATTAGGAGCATGGTTGACCTCATGCAATAGTGAGAATCACCATTTTAGTTATTTATTAAAAAGTAGATTTGACTGAATTAAAATTCCTTTACGTTACTTTCACCAATGCAATAGTGACTATCACTATTTTAAAAACAAAAATCCATTTTCTTGAATTCAATTGAAACTTTACCCTACCTCCTTGAAATACGAAAGGTAGAATCCATTTATAAGCGGGTGGCTCGCCTTTCACATTATGTGTATGAAGAAAACCAATTGGAGAAGCGAGCAGAATACCTTGAAGAACTAAAGTTTTTACTCAAAGGAGTAAAGGGTACCGACTCTCACTTAACCATTTTCAATCACAAAACTTATTCACCTGAACTTGAAGTTGGACAGGTGGAGTTTTGGGGGCCCTTGCCCGATGGTACAAGCCAGGAACGCATGATTAGTATTTTAGGATTGTTGCATAAAGACTACGCAACTTTTCCTTTTGAATCGGTAGATTGGTTTACAACTGTGCTTCAAAAAATTCCTTTGAAAGAAAGAACGAATTTAAAAATTCACCATTGCGGTATGCGTTTTATGCGCACAGATAATAAACTCATTCGCATTTTTTCGCAAGGGATGCCATTGCAAAATGATGCAGAAAATAATTTCACCTACACGCTCAATTACGTTCAAAACATTCACCACCTCATAAAAAAAGACTATCCGTTTTATTGGATTCGATTGTCTTATGGTTCCGAAAATCAATTCGTTGAAACTTTTCATTCAGCCACTAAGGAATCCTCTAAAAATGATTTGTTGACTGATAGAGAAAAGGAAGTATTAAAACTGATTGCAGAGGATTGGGAAACTAAGGAAATTGCCAAGCATCTTTTTATAAGCATCAACACCGTTGGCAACCACCGAAGTAATATGATTGAACGTTTGGGAGTAAGAGATAGCACTGCATTAGTACAGTTGGCAAAGATGTCTAGTATGATCTAAATGATTTCGCTATAAGCGATTTCTCTCGTAGAGGATAAGGATTAATATAATTAACAACGCTGTATCCACGAAAAGTGCAACTCTGCTTAGATTAAAAAATGCTTGACAATAAATAATTAATTATGATGAAAATAAAATCTCATTTGTTCATCATTGCAATTACTGCACTTTTTATAAGCAATAATTTATTTGGGCAAATAACTTCTACAGAAGTAGATGCGCTTGTTGCTAATGCAATGGAAAAATTTAATGTAGCCGGTGTAGCAGTAGCTATTGTGAAAGACGGAAAAATAATTCACAAAAAAGGTTATGGTGTAAAATCAATAGCTACAAAACTACCTGTTGATGAGCATACTAATTTTGAAATTGCTTCCAATAGCAAAGCTTTTACATCCGCTGCTTTATCAATTTTAGTTGATGAAGGAAAGCTCTCATGGAAAGATAAAGTCAGAAAATTTATTCCCGAATTTAAAATGTATAACGACTACGTAACCGAGAACTTTACGATAGAAGATTTACTATGCCACCGCAGTGGACTTGGTTTAGGAGTTGGCGACTTAATGTTCTTCCCCGACAGTACAGACTTTACCATTAAAGATGTGGTAGCGTGCTTCCAGTATTTTGAGCCTGCCTCAGGTTTCCGAACGCATTTTGATTATGATAATCAGTTGTATTTAGTGGCGGGTGAAGTAATCGCATCAGTTAGTGGATTGAGTTGGGAAACATTTATACAAAAACGAATCATGGAACCTTTACAAATGCAAAACTCTTTCAGTTCCATTACTCAGGTAAAAGACATGAGTTTAATAGCTGCTCCGCATTCATCAGAATCGATGACCATTAAAAAAATATCTTTATATGGCGCTATGGTTAATGGTGCTGCCGGTGGCATAGTATCAAATGCTGATGATATGGCTAAATGGATGCTAGTGCAATTAAACAATGGTAAATACGGAACCAATTTAGATAAGCAACTTTTTACTAAAGAAAGACAAAGTGAAATGTGGGCAATACATACTGTTGATGACGTAAATTCTAACCCAAGATACAACCAACATTTTAATGGCTATGGTTTAGGTTGGAATCTATCGGATATTAAAGGGAATTTAAGTGTCTCACTCACGGGAGGTTTACCCGGAATGCTTTCTATTGTTACCATGATACCCGATTTAAATTTAGGTATTGTGATTTTAACGAATACAGAAAATGGTGGCGCTGGTGTTTTCTCTGCAGTAAGCCAAACAATTATTGACAGCTATTTAGGGTTAAGTGATTACGGTTGGGTTGATAAATATGCTGCGTATTTTCAATCACAAAAAAATACAGGAGATGATGTAACTAAAAAAGTTTGGGAAACAGTTAGCAAAGCAAAAAACATTACACTTAAGAATGAAGATTTAATAGGGGTGTATGAAGATAAATGGTTTGGAAAAATTGAAATCTATTCAAAGGGAACACAGCTATGGTTTAAATCATATCGTTCTCCAAAGCTAAATGGACCAATGAGTTTTTATAAAGCAAATACGTTTGCTATTAAATGGGAATATGAAGATATGAATTGTGATGCTTTCGCAATGTTTAGTTTAGATGAAGATGGCAAAGCACAAAGCATAAAGATGAAAGGCATTTCACCAGCAATAGATTTCAGTTACGATTTTCAGGATTTGGATTTACAAAAAATTAAAAATTAAAAATCCAGACTCATGTTGCCTTAAGTCTTCCTTCAGATTTAGAACATAAGAAAAGTTAAGAAGTCTCACGACTTCTTTTGTTCAATCTTGCGTGCACTTGTAACAGATACATAAAGCGGTGCACAACACAAAGCCAAGCTCGAGTTGCGATAATAATCAACCTGCCATAACTGTCAATTAAAAATCTGTGAATAATGTAACTTCATACAACTATTGTGTAACGCATTAAATAGTCGGGAGCATCACATTTGCTATGTAACAATTTGGTTACAGACTTAATTTTTTAAAAAATGGAAAATAAAAATATTGAAAGCTGCATTGCCGCTTGTGAAAAATGTGTTGACACTTGTGAAACTTGCTCAACAGAAAACAAAGAAACAGCAGGGATGGAAAATTCTGTAGAGCTTTGTATTGCTTGCATTAACGCTTGCAACGATTTAATTACTACAAGTAAAAACAACGCAACCAATTTAGATGAACTTTGTAAAAAATGTGAGCAAGCTTGTATCGCTTGTGCAACTGAATGTGCAAAAAATACCGACATGGAAAATTGCAAGGAATGTGCTGATGCCTGCAACAAATGTGCAACAGAATGTAAAGCCATGCTTGAAGTTGCAGCATAAATAAATTTTAAGGTTGCTTTATCAGGTGGTCTCTATATCGCCCTATATAAAATAAACAAAATTAATATTGGTAAGTGATGAATCAGAATCTGCAGAATTTAAAGAATGCTCAGAATTATTTTCATTCACCCTAACCTGAAATTCTGATTCAGCAAACAAAAAATAGCTTTAATTTGAACTCTCAATAAACTTCTTCACGCAACCACATTTATGAAAACAATTTTCTTTTTTACAGCAATCATTATTGCTGCTTCATTTTCAGTTTCAGCTCAGCAAATAAATACTTCCAATACAACTACTGAGAGAAACTTCAACACCATCCGCGATAATTTTTATAAATCATTAGGGCTTTCAAAAAAAGAAATTGAGAAAGCAAAAGTGAGTAAAGAAGAAAAAGAAGAAAGCAAGAAAGATGGTTTGCTCAATCAGTTTCATCGCTGGGAATATTATATGCAAACAAGATTAGATGCTAATGGAAATATTCCTGATCAGGGAATTGCCAATAAAGAATTTGATAATTATAAGAATCTTCATCCTGAATATTATAATACCGGAACAAGAACAATTTCATGGGAGCCATTTGGAAATGCATTGGTGCCAACGAATGGAGGAGGTGCAGGAAGAATTAACGTGATTGAGTTTGATCCTAACAATTCAGATATTATTTACATAGGTGCTGCAGGCGGCGGAATTTGGAAGAGCAGCGATGCCGGTGCAACATGGTCGGTGTTAACTGATAATTTTCCGGTAACAGGCATTGCCGATATTGCTATTGACCCTCTAAACACAAATACCATTTACGCTGCTACTGGTGATGGCTATGGTTATGAAATAGGTTTTCTTCAAAGTGACAATGATTTTTGGGGAGGCGTATACAGTGCGGGGATTTTGAAGAGCACCGATGGCGGTGCAACATGGTTCCCCACCGGATTAAGTTATGAGCAGGATAATCTGGAAATTGTTCAGCGGGTGGTGGTGCATCCTGTAAATACAAATATTGTAATTGCTTCAACACGCGGCTGCATTTACAGGTCTGTTGATGGCTGCACAACATTTACGCTTGTTGACACAAGGC
>JAJAYG010000004.1 GCA_026786335.1 Chitinophagales bacterium
AATATATACTATCCAATGTGATAGAAATTCAGTTACTGAAATTTATTTTTGAGTTAAAAAGTTGATATTCTTACGGCTGAAATCTGAAATAGTTTGTCAAAGGCCTGGTTGCCTGATTAATTATTTCGAATATAAATTTTATTATTAGAGTGGAATTTTTACTTTGGTCGCTTTACTATATGAAAAAGAAACCAACAAAGAATAAAAAATATCAAATGGAGTTTGCGATTAAATCGTCTCCGATTATTTTATTTCCATTTCTCTCCACGCCTTCAGGCATGTCGGAATGGTTTGCAGATAAAGTTGCAGTACATCACAATCAGTTTGTATTTACGTGGGATAATGTGAGCGAAGAGGCTGAGTTGTTGGAAATGATTGAAGAGGATGTTGTTCGTTTCAGGTGGAAAGACCATGACAAAAAAGAATACTTCGAATTTAAAATTACCAACACAGAAATTACTGACGACACCATTTTATTGATCACCGACTTTGCACCTGAAGAAGATTTGGATGATGAACAGCAATTGTGGGAAAGTCAGGTTAATGAATTAAAGAGCCGCCTCGGTGGCTTCTGATCGTGCATCCTTAATAACTGAAGTCTGCTTTTTCATCAACAACGAAAAAACTTCAAAGCTCTCAGCAGCAAAAGTGTTGAGTTCATTTGTTTTCTTAAGAGGTAACCTTCTTGCCAATTTTAGAAAATCATGTTTTCCAAATAATTTTTCTAGATCAATGCTTTTCAGTTCTTTAAGTTTTACGTAATTGTTTTTTTCGAAATGATGATGCCAGGGCGAAACGTTAATGCAAATCCAAAGCTGCTGCTTTTTTAGTTGATCTAAATTATTGAGAAGAAATTTTTGGGTAAGTCTTGCTTCATTTCCCGAAACAAGAAAAGTACAGCTTGCAAAATTTCCCCACCAAACCATTGTTCTTACTGCAAATAATTCTTTGGCATTAAATAATTTCGGGAAGTCAAAGATCACATAAGGCAGGCCCAGGTAATTTTCACCTTTCGAAATTTTACCTGCTATAACATCTGTGTTTTTTGGAAATTTTATTTTTTGAAATGTAGAAGATGAAATGATTTTGATTTTAAACCTGTTCATTTGCTCATAGATCTTTTCGGTGATCAGCTTCTTTGAATTAAAAAACTGCTGATCTTTCAATAAGCGCATTTCCTTTTTCGAAAGTTTTATCTTTGACAATTCATTTCTGCTTTTCTTTTTCTTTTTCATCTACAAAATATTGTATTAATTAAGGCGGCTGTGAATTTATAAGAAACATCAATGTTAAAATCAAAAAGCAGAGGCGGCGCTATCAAGCTTAGACGAATTGATGTTTATCTCATCACGTCTTTTATCGGGCCATTCATTGTTACATTTTTTGTTACCCTGTTTGTGTTATTCATGCAGTTCCTTTTTGTTTATGTTGATGATTTGATTGGTAAGGGATTAGAATGGACAGTAGTAACTCAACTATTAATCTACGCACTCGCAAGCTTTGTTCCTTTGGCATTGCCTCTTGCTATAATGCTTGCATCCATGATGACCATAGGAAATTTGGGCGAACAATATGAACTTACTTCTCTCAAGTCTTCAGGTGTTTCGCTTTGGAGAATTATAAGGTCTCTTATTCTGTTTTCAATACTGCTTTCAATTGCAGCATTGTTATTTTCAAATTATGCGTTACCTGTTGCCAACCTTAAATTCCAATCATTGATGTATGATATCAGGCAGCAGCGCCCGGCAATAAATATCAAGCAAGGTGTTTTCTATAATGAGATCGATGGATACTCCATTCGTGCAGCAAGAAAAGATGATCAGTCGCAGACATTGTATGATGTTTTAATTTATGACCATACACGAGGCAAGGGAAGTGAATATGTAATTACTGCAAAAAGCGGTCGAATGTTTTTGACTGAAGATGAGCGGTATCTGATTCTTGAATTATTTAATGGTGAACAATATGAGGAGCTTAGATCGTCAGCAAGACCAGCGCAAAAATATGAGCAGGTTAGAGTGGGCTTTAAGGAATGGAGAAAAGTCTTTGATCTTGCTGAATTTGCCCTTAACAGAACCGATGAAGGATTGTTTAAAGAAAACTATCGCATGCTTAACCTGCGGCAATTGCAGGGGACAATTGATACCGCTAAGATTGACTTGGCAAATGAAAAAGAAAATGCGATTGTTTTTTCAAAACCCTACTTCGCATTCAGAAGATTTAATGTTGATAGTGTTGCAGCAAAGAATAAAGTTTTGGATTCTGTATTTACACTTCATACTGTTATTGATTCTGCAACCATTGTTTCTAAGGCGCTGAACACGGCAAGGAATATGAAATCTTACATTGATTTTGTAAGTAAGAGTGCTGAAGGAAAAATTCAGGTTTTACGCCGGTTTGAAATTGAATGGTGGAGAAAACTCACCTTGTCATTTGCATGTTTTGTCTTGTTTCTAATTGGTGCATCACTTGGTGCAATTATTCGCAAGGGTGGTTTCGGTTTGCCTTTCGTTATCTCAATTATTCTATTTGTAATTTTTTACATTCTTTCAATTGCCGGCGAAAAAATGGCAAGAGAGGGCGTGCTTTCTTCTCTGCAAGGAATGTGGTTCGCTTCAATGTTTCTCTTACCGCTGGCAATATTTTTAATGTACAAGGCCAATCGCGATTCAATTTTATTTAACACCGAAGCGTATAAAAGTTTCTTCCAAAAAATATTTAAGAAAAAAAATACTTCAGAAAAATAGTCTTGTTCAGTATTTTTTAACTGAAGTTTATGTTCCGAAAAAAGGTTTACAGTCAACATAAAAAATCCACCTGAGATTTCTCTAAAATGTGCAATCATTTGATTGATGGTTGGTGGTAACTTAAATGGAAATTAATTTTTGCCTGATGGCATCATTGATGGTGATTGCAAAAGAATTAGTAGCAACAAAATTTAAGAAAGTGAGAAGAGGGAAAAGTTTCATTCAAACAGTTTTCGCATAAACGAAAAGTTGATTGTGCTTATTAAATGAAATAAATACCGAGTAAAAATTAATTCCTATCCATTTTATTTCTGCTTGCTATAGATTTTATATTTAGAAATTTTATTATGGTGAAGGAAATGTTTAATGCTTGTTCCAAGCACGCCTAAACCATAAGTAACACTACGGCTGAAATTGATGGATGAAGCTTCTTCAAAATATTTGGTGGGGCAGGTTACTTCAGCGATTTCAAAACCTGCCATAAAAATTTGCGATAACATTTGATTGTCAAAAACAAAATCATTCGAATTTGCATGGTAGTTAATTGCATTCAAAACTTCTTTTGAAAAAGCGCGGTAGCCGGTGTGATATTCAGAAAGTTTTTGACCGATTAAAATGTTTTGTGAGAAAGTAAGTATGCGGTTGAAAAAATATTTATACAGCGGCATGCCTCCGCGTTTGGCACCGCCGCCTAATATTCTTGACCCCAGTACTACAGGATATACTTCATTAGCGATAATTGAACTCATTGCTAAAATAAGCTTGGGAGTGTATTGATAATCGGGCTGGAGCATGATCACAATATCAGCGCCGATGGATAGCGCTTTATCGTAACACGATTTTTGATTGCCGCCATATCCTTTATTTTTTTCATGAATGATG
>JAJAYG010000005.1 GCA_026786335.1 Chitinophagales bacterium
GGTAAAGACACCGCCTACTTTGGGGGAGCCGGTTCAAATGGGGAAGGAGATTTATATGAAGAAAGTACGGGGAAATCAATTGCTTTACAAACTGACGGCAAAATAGTGATGACCGGCACACAATTTCTTGGCTACAATACCTGGACTTCGCTACCATTAGTAAGATACAACCCTGATGGTTCGCTTGATAGTACTTTCGGGAATAATGGAAAAGTGGTGATTGCCAATGATAGTTTTGGATATATAGTTGAAAAAGTTGCTTTGCAACAAGACGGAAAAATATTAGTATGCGGGCATGGGGGTATGGAAAAGGAGGCTATATGCTCGTGCGGTTTAACACTAATGGAAAACTTGATAGTTTATTTGGAGATAATGGTGCAGTTTTCATTACTATTAATGAGATTAATTCCTTTGCTGAGTCAATTGCATTACAGCAGGATGGTAAAATTTTATTGGCAGGTGGAATAGGGTTTATAGTTGCACGTTTTCTCTCTGGTCTCAACGTCGGCATTCTCAATATCAAATTATCAGATGCTCCAATTCTCATCTACCCCAACCCTATAAAATCAAATGCAACATTAGAGTATACACTTACAGAAAATGAAAACCTCACTGTAAGTTTAATTGACTTACAAGGCAGGCAATTACAAACATTTATTATCAACCAAGACAGAACTACCGGAGAGCACAAAGAAGAATTATGTTTCGATGATGCATTGCCTGCAGGAAATTATGTGTTGCAGATTTCGAATGGAGTGCATCAACAGAGTATTAAAATTATTTTGGGGAAATAAAAAATGAATGTATATGTAAATACACCGAGTCCCGCGCTCTCGCACAAAAACCGAGGGCGGAGACTCGGCGGCGGAGTAATTATTATTTCGAAATAGCACTAAAATCATTTTCATTTCACCACCATTTCATCTGCCGAAACTTTAGTGAAGGATGACCACCTTCCCCCGCCAAACTCCCACCCCACTTCCTTTCACTTCATAAAAATAAATACCACTTACAAGAGTTCGAGCAGCTAATTTATTTTCTCCCGGTTTTAAAATTGCAGTGAGTAAAACATTTCCTTTTACATCAAACACTTTTACAATTGCATTTTGTGGGAGTGAAGAATTAAAAAGTATTTCATCGGCGTTAAGTGTTGAAACTCGAATAACATTTTCATTAAACAAATTCTCTATAAAAGTTGTAAGACAACTATCTGGGCAGAACTCCCACCAGTCTTTGTAATAGCTGACAGCTTCACCCAAACCCACGTAACCTTTTCCGCCAATAGAAATTCCACTGCCGAAAGCACGCGGAGCACCCGAAAAATTTACTAACTCAGTCCATGTATTTGATTGCTGATCCCATTCCCAAAAATCATTGTACCAACCATTGGGTTGCTGATTACTGCCGCTCACTACATAACCTTTATTCTTAATTGCAAAACCCGATGCAGCATCCTTCCCTGTCGCAGGGCAATCTGCAATTTGAGACCATGTATCATCATCGGGATTGTATTGATAAAAATCGGAGTAAAGAATATTTGCATATGAGCCAACACCAATGTAACCATAAGAGCCGATGGTGAAGGCAACATCTTCATATCGCGCTGCCCCTGGGAAATCTGTTTTTTGTGTCCATGCATTCGTGGTTGGATTGTATTCCCAGAAATCTTTTAAATAACCTAAATCACCAACACCTGTTCCAACATATCCCTTATCGTGAATTGCAAATGCACAAGCATATCTTCTTGCAACAGGCATACTTGCAACCTGAACCCACGAATTAGTTGCAGGATCGTAAGCGTAAAAATCTTTTGTATTGAAAACATTGTTTAGATCGTACCCGGTTCCAACATAACCTTTACCACTCACCACAAATGCAACACCTGCGAATCTTGCAGTACCAATAAAGTCCGCCTTCTGAGTCCAGGTATTTGCAGACTGATCATACTCCCAGAGATCTTTATAGAAAGCGCCGCTGTAACCCATTCCAACATAACCTTTGTTGCCAATCGAAAAAGCCATGGCAGACCTTCTTGCGGCACCACCAAAATTTTGTTTGGGTGTCCATGTTTGCGCATCGGCAATAATCGTAGAGAAAATGAAAATAATTGAAAGGAAATTTTTTTTCATTTTATAAGTATTTTTTTGAAATTGAAAGAGAATTATTTATCTATTAGAAAATCTTGTTTCAAATCCTCACCCCCTGACCTTCTCTTCCTCATCCGTCTTCGGCACCTTCTCCAAAGGAGAAGGAAATTTGAATAAATATTTTTTTGAGAGGGGTGGCTGGCGCATGTTAACTCAGAATCCAACAACCCGAAACTTTTATCAGCCGAAGGTTTACGAAGGCGGACAAAACTCAGTACACAGTACTCACTACTCTCTACTCTCTACTCAGTATTGTTCATTCTCATTCGGGAAATCCATTCCCTTTACATCATCACTATATTTTTCTACCGCAATTTTTATCTGATCATAAAGATTTAAATAGCGGCGAAGAAATCGCGGCTTAAATTCTTTGTTGATGCCAAGCATATCGTGTATCACCAACACTTGTCCGTCAACATCAGCTCCTGCACCAATACCAATGGTGGGGATTTTTAATGATGCAGTAACTTCAGCAGAAAGATGCGCAGGAATTTTTTCGAGCACAATAGAAAAACATCCTGAGTCCTGAACAAACAATGCATCTTCACGCAAGCGTTGCGCCTCTTCATTATCCGTAGCACGCACAGCGTAAGTCCCGAATTTATAAATCGATTGCGGCGTTAAGCCCAAGTGCCCCATTACCGGCACACCGGCACTCACAATTCTTTCAATAGAATCTTTTACTTCTCTGCCGCCTTCCAATTTCACCGCATGTGCGCCCGATTCTTTCATAATTTTTATTGCTGAGTTCAATGCCTCTTTTGAATTTCCCTGGTAAGAACCAAAAGGAAGATCAACTACTACCAGCGCCCTGTTAATTCCGCGCACAACAGAAGATGCATGATAGATCATTTGATCAAGCGTAATGGGCAAAGTAGTTTCATGCCCGGCCATCACATTAGATGCAGAGTCGCCCACAAGAATTACATCAATGCCACCATCATCCACAATTTTTGCCATCGAAAAATCATAAGCGGTGAGCATAGAAATTTTTACTCCTGCCTGTTTCATCTCCTGCAAAGTATGGGTGGTTACCTTTTTTGCCTTCTTAAAATCGGCAATACTTTTTTGCAATTCAGTCATTATTTCATTGCTCATAATTATTTTTTTAGGAATGAAAGGAAATAAAAATCAAGTCAGCGTTTTGTAAAAAGAAGATCAAAGTTACGTTTACAATTTTGAAATGGAAATGATTTTTCAGAACCACTTCTTTTCATTTTGGAAGAATGATTTGATTTCTTGCTGCTAACTTATTCATTTGTATCAGATGCGATAGAAATGATGAGTTCCTATTCTAAGTTCGAAATATATTTTTCCACAACGACTCTGTCATGCTGACGAAGGAAGCATCTATTGTTTCTTTATTAGATGCTTCCTTCGTCAGTATTACAGAAACTTTGATGATCGATTTGCTATTGAAGTGGTGAAAGGTTTTCTTTAGCAAAACTCCGCCGCAGTTTTTTTACTCCGGTGGAGTTAATGGAAGTTAAATTATCGACTTAACAAATTACTCTGCAAGTATATTTCTACATTTGCCGCCATGATGAGAAAAATATTTGTTGCAGGAATTATTTTCTTATTCCTTTCCTCTTGTTCCACTGACTTTGCTGTTACTACCGATTGGCAGGATATCACCATTGTTTATGGTTTGCTCGATAAAAGTGATACTGCCAGCTACATCAAAATAAACAAAGCATTTCTTGACCCCACAACCAGCGCTTATACTATTGCACAGATTCCTGATTCTTTATTCTACAATGATCTCACTGTTGAATTGCAGGAATACAATGGAACTTTGCTTGTAAAAACGATCGAACTAAATAAAGTAGATGGCAATGATGAAGGTTTGGTAAAAGACACTGGAATATTTGCGCAGTCACCAAACTATCTATACAAAACAAAAGAAGTTCTTAATCAAAGCCATACTTATAAATTACTTGTTACCAAACCCGATAATGGAAAACAGATAACTGCAAGCACTGCTATTATTGATGATTTTTCAATACTGCGCCCTACCAATACTTTAAAAATCAACATGCTTCCCGGATTAAAATATAATGTTGACTGGTTCTCGGCTAAAGATGGAAAAATTTACGACCTCATCATACGCTTCCATTATTCTGAATATAAATTTTCAGATTCAAATTTTAAAGAAGACAAATACCTGGACTGGACCATCTTCACAAACTTAGCATCAAACTCCACTATCGGAAATGTCGAAATGTTCTTCGATATCCCATGCGATAACTTGTATACTTTTCTAAGTGCAAACATCGCTGATGATGCCGATAGGTTTCGCGTAACTAAAAAAATGGATTTTATGTTTTCTGTTGGCGGCGAAGTGCTTGATACTTATAACCAGGTTACCATTGCGCAACAGGGATTAACATCGGGTCAGGTTCTGCCTACTTATACCAATATTGAAAATGGGCTGGGGCTATTCTCAAGCCGGTACCATAAGAATGTTCTTTCAATTCCATTAGATCAAAGAACCATTGATTCTATTGCTTGTTACAGTGTAACACACCAACTTAATTTCCTGAGGAATGACAGCACTCTTTGTCCCTGATTAAGTCTTTTTGTCACTTTACTTTCTCCTTTAATTCTTAATAAGTTGAATTGTGTCACACTTTACTGCCATAGTAATGTGATTGAATCGAAGGCATAATCATTGAATGTTGAGCACAGAATTAAAGTAATTAAAAAAGAAAAATAAAATCCAATGGGAAAAATTATAGGAATTGATTTAGGAACCACTAACAGTTGTGTTTCGGTAATGGAAGGAAGCGACCCGGTAGTAATACCAAACGATGAAGGTGCAAGAACTACTCCTTCGGTAGTTGCATTTTTAGCTAATGGCGAAAGAAAAGTTGGTGCTCCTGCAAAAAGGCAGTCGATCACCAATCCTAAAAACACCATTATGTCCATCAAGAGATTTATGGGCCGCAGGTACAATGAAGTGAGCAGTGAATTAAAATACATAACGTACGATGTTGTTTCGGGTGAAAACAATACAGCCAGAGTACAGATCGGCGATCGCCAGCATACACCGCAAGAAATTTCCGCCATCATTTTGCAGAAGATGAAAAAAACTGCCGAAGATTATTTAGGGCAAACTGTAACCGAAGCGGTCATCACCGTTCCTGCTTATTTCAACGATTCACAAAGGCAGGCAACAAAAGAAGCAGGTGAAATCGCCGGACTAAAAGTTTTGCGCATCATCAACGAACCTACTGCAGCAGCGCTTGCTTATGGCCTCGATAAAAAACACAAAGACGAAAAAATTGTAGTGTATGATTTGGGCGGCGGAACTTTCGATGTTTCCATTCTCGAATTAGGGGATGGCGTGTTTGAAGTAAAATCTACCAATGGCGATACTCACCTTGGCGGCGATGATTTTGATCAGGTAATTATTGCATGGCTTGCTGAAGAATTTTTGAAAGAGGAAAGAATTGATTTGCGCAAAGACCCAATGGCATTGCAACGTTTAAAAGATGCTGCAGAAAAAGCTAAGATCGAATTATCATCGGGTAATGAAACCGAAATAAATCTTCCTTACATCACCGCTGTTGATGGTGTTCCAAAACATTTGGTAAAGAAACTTTCGCGCGCAAAATTCGAATCGCTTGTTGATCCGCTTGTGCAGCGCACTTTAGAACCCTGCATTCAGGCACTCAAAGATTCGGGTTATACAGCATCGCAAATTGATGAAGTGATTTTAGTAGGCGGAAGTACCCGCATACCAAAAATTCAGGAAGTAGTAGAAAAGTTTTTTGGAAAGAAACCACACAAAGGTGTAAACCCCGATGAAGTGGTTGCAATTGGTGCAGCCATACAAGGAGGAGTATTAGCCGGCGATGTAAAAGATGTTTTGTTACTCGATGTTACGCCGCTTTCTTTGGGTATTGAAACCATGGGCGGTGTTTCAACAAAATTGATTGAATCAAATACCACCATTCCTTCGCGCAAATCAGAAAAGTTTACAACAGCAGCCGACAGTCAGCCATCGGTTGAGATACATGTGTTGCAAGGCGAACGCCCCATGGCGAAAGACAACAGAACGATCGGAAGATTTATGCTCGATGGCATTCCACCCTCACCGCGTGGTGTACCCCAGATTGAAGTTACGTTCGACATTGATGCCAACGGAATTTTAAATGTGAGCGCAAAAGATTTGGGTACAGGTAAAGAACAAACAATTAAAATTCAGGCATCAACCGGTTTGAGTAAAGAAGAGATTGAAAAAATGCGCGCCGATGCAAAAGCAAATGAAGCCGCCGATAAAGCCGCACGCGAAACAGTTGACAAACTCAACACAGCAGATGGTCTTATTTTTCAAACTGAAAAGCAGTTGAAAGAATTCGGAGAAAAAATACCTGCCGATAAAAAAACAACCATCGAAGGCGCACTCGCAAGATTAAAAGATGCGCACAAAGCACAGGATGTTGCAGGGGTTGATACAGCAATGAACGACCTCAACGAAGCATGGAAAACAGCGAGCGAAGATCTTTACAAAGCACAGGCAGAACAGCAGCAGCCGAATGCACCGCAAGATGGCGCAACTCCTCCACCAAGTGATGGAAACGGTGCGAATGAAAATGTTCAAGACGTGCCTTTTGAAGAGGTAAATGATGACAAGAAATAAAGCTTTAGTAAATTAAAATCGGCAATGAAATGGATTACGTCAATTCAATAGAAGAGCAAGAAATCGCGCAAAAACTTTTTGATAATTTTCAATCATCAATTGTCGAAATAGTTTCTTCTTCAGAA
>JAJAYG010000006.1 GCA_026786335.1 Chitinophagales bacterium
CCTGTACTTGATACACTAAGCCCAATGAGCCAGCGTGAAGCTTGCGCTGTAATGAGTGACACCGCTGGTAACCTTTTATTCTATAAAGATGGAGATACCATCTGGAATAAAAATCACCAAATGATGGCAAATGGATTTGGGGTAGGTTGCGAAAGCAGCAGCAATGGCGCTGTGATAGTACCTAATCCAGGCAATGACAGCATCTACTATTTATTTACAGTTGATTGCTGGGAAAATTTCCTGCTGTTCTAAGTCTTTTTTCAGACTTAGAATGTAAGAATGGTTAAGAAGTCTCCCGACTTCTTTTGTTTTGAAAAAACAACAACTCATTTTTCAGCCGAAGTCTTGTTTCATCAATTCGATTTGTGCATGAGCGAGGAGCACGCCGCATTTTAAATGATTACGGAGTTTAGGGTTTCTTTATTTCAGCTAATGCATTAAACAAAAAAACTCTATTGGTTTTAACTTCGATACAACGGTAACGTTTTCGAAGTTTGGTTTCTCTTCTAAAAATTCTTCCTTTCCCAAATTCAAAGAGATCATTGTTGGCAAGGTCTTCAACATGCAATGCTTTTACGGCATCATATTTTTTTAAGGCCTTCATTAATTTTTCATCCATGCAATGCGTGAATGATGGCGAGAGCAAATGTTGTTTGAATGCAAGCGTGATATCAATCGGAAAAATTTTTCTTCCCTTAAATTCATCCATAAGTGATTTGAATTCATGCTTCCATTCTGCACCATGAGATGAAACAGCATTCTTGAATTTCACCCACGTGATCAGGTGCGCCATCTCATGCACGAGCGTGATGAAGAATGCATATTTATTAAGGTCGCCATTAACAGAAATTCGGTGGCCTTTATTTTTCTGCGGCCAACGGTAGTCGCCATAAAGGCTGCGGCGGCTGCGGGCAATGGTGAGTGAAATTTTATTTTCAATAATAAGTCGAACAATAATTTCAACAGCATCTTCAGGAATGTAACGCCCGATTTGATTTGATAACTGATCAGCCGTCATTCTTTTTCTGCTGTAAATATTTTTTTTGAGCAATAATAAATTCCCTCACTAAGAAAACAGTGTAAACCACATAGAGGAGAAAGAAAGATATTACAAAATCGGGTCTGCCGGGTTTTGCAATTAATGCATAAGCAATTACAAAGCCCGCGCTGAACAACAGTTTGATCATTACAATACCATTTACACTTGCAACAAAACCGTGAGCCGATTTATTGAGCGATAAAATTCCTATGTAACCTGCAAGTGCCGTGAGCAGAAAAAAATAAACCAATGCACACCATGAAAAATTTCGGAAGCCATTGAAGAAGGGAATAAAATAATTGAGCGCTGCAATTACCACTGCACAAACTACAGTGAGCATTAAAAGCTTTGAGATAAAATCTTTAAGGTTCACTTTCGGTTTAATTCTTTAAACACCAAATATAATCCCAGCAAAACACCACCAAAAGAAAAGATGAGTTTGAAAACAGGAAAAGAAAAATTGAAAAGCCAATCCAATAAATAACCTGCCGCAAAAGAAAATGCAACTGAGCCGATCAATAAATAAATAATGTTAGAGTACCGGGCGTAATCAGTTACCGGATTGTTCTTCTCAGAATCTTGTTTTTCAGATGGCTTCTTTCTGAAGCTGTGACGTAGAAATTTTTTCACTTGGCTTCATTTCCTTTACACCCATTTTGCAAGAACCGGTAAAGCGCGCTCCTGCTTCAACTACTAATTTGCCGGTAACAATATCACCTTCAAGATATCCGCTTGATTTAAGATAAAGCATATCGGTTACTTCAACTTTACCAAAAATTTTTCCCGAAACATCGGCAGTATCGCAAATTAAATCGCCATCAACAATACCGGTTGAGCCAACCACAATTTTTGATTTTGATGTAATGGTGCCTTTCACTTTTCCATCAATGCGGATGTCGCTGTCAGATTTAATTTCTCCTTCGATGTGAGTTCCTGCTCCTATAATATTTACTACAGTTTGGTTAGATGAAGCGGGTACTGTTGGTTTCATTACTTGTTTTTCGTCTTTGCTGTTGAACATGAGTTGGTGTATTTATTTGTGGCTGTTAAGGTACGGTTATTTTTTATTTATGAAATTGAAAATTCAGGCGATTATGAGTTATAAACAATCTTATTGGCTCGGTTAAAAATTAAGAGACATTTTTAAAAATTGAATATTTTTATTTTCCTCACCCTTTATCCCTCTCTTCCTCATCTGCCTTCGGCATCTTCTCTGAAGGAGAAGAATATTGGAAGAAGCATATTTTAGGAGAGGGAATTGCCAATTTTTAAAACGCCCTCAAATGCGCTATTGAAACACAATGTAATCCTCTGGATTGAGTGGTAAACCATTGTACCAGATTTCTAAATGCAAATGCGGGCCGCTGGAGAGTTCGCCGGTGTTACCGATGATCGCAATTACATCACCGGCTTTTACATAATCTCCCTGTTGTTTTAGTAAAACCGAATTGTGTTTATAAATTGAAATCAGGTTGTTATTGTGTTGTATGGCCATCACATAACCCGTTTCTGCCATCCAACCTGCAAACACCACAATGCCATCGAGGGTAGATTTAATGGGTTCACTTTCCGGCGCAACAATATCAACTCCGTAGTGCTGCTTTACTGCATTAAACTTTTCGGTGATGTAACCATTTACCGGAGTAAAAAAAGTAAAACCTCTGATAGATGAATTTGTTCTGCCGCCAGATGCGGCCGGTGGATTCACACTAAACCTTTCCTGCTCTTCAACACGCTTTCGCAACTCTTTTTCGGCAGAAGAAACACGCGAAGGATTTACAGTATCATAAATTGGAATCACTTCGCTTGATGTATCGCTGATTGATGAAGCTGGAATTTCTCCGTTGATAATGCGCCTGATGTTATTGAGATAAAGATTGTTTGAGAGCAAAACTTTTTCAAGCGAATCACTTTTAACTTTAAGACCAATCACATCGCGCCTGATGCTAACATCGGCATAGCCGGGAATGTATTCTTTAACCGGTGTATAAATAATTGCTGAAACAGTTACCAGCACAAGAATAACCATGATGGTACTCACTAACACATACACATTCATTCTTGTTAACTGAAAAGAAGTTACCTCTTCAAAAGTTTCATCATTCAGCAGCACCAGCCGGTAGCGCGCTGTCAATCGCTGCCACAGGGTTTTAACGGGTTTGCCGCCTGTTAATTTTTTTTTATCGGGTGAAGTTTCGCTCACTGTTGTTTTTACCAGTGGGCAAAGATTGGTAAAAGAGAGGGAAGAAAGAAAAATGAATTCGTGAGCAGTTGTAAAATTGTTTTAGCTTTAAATGATTGTTGGACATCACTAAAGCCTGTAAAATATAATTTGAATAATAATATTGTGATGTTGTTTTTTCAAAACAAAAGTTGTCTGAGAATTCTTAAACTATTTCTACATTAGAAGTGTGGAAGAACATTTCGAATAGCAGGATGTCTGAATCAGAATTTTCACAATTTCAGAATAAGGAGAATGATCGAAATAATTCAGAAAATTCTTGAATCCTGAAAATTCTGATTCAGACAATCAAAAGAAGTCAAATACTTCTTAAACTATTTCTACATTCGAAGTGAGAAAGAACATTTCGAATAGCAGGATGTCTGAATCAGAATTTTCACAATTTCAGAATAAGGAGAATGAATGAAATAATTCAGAAAATTCTTGAATCCTGAAAATTCTGATTCAGACAATCAAAAGAAGTCAAATACTTCTTAAACTATTTCTACATTCGAAGTGAGAAAGAACACTTCGAACCATGAAGGGAGAGAATCATTTCCCAAAAAAAATTAAACTGAAAGCTCCAGCATGTAAGCCATCATCGTTACTCTTAACAAATTCATTTCCTCCCCCGCCAAGTTTCTCGAAGAGAACTCGGCGAATCAATAGCAGATTCAATAATTAATCTCCGCTTTTCAGTTTTCAATTATCTTCGCATCTCACAAAATAATTCTTCGATAAAAGAGTTATTGAATCTCTATAATAGCTGCGTGAAAAAAGGTATCTCTTACATTTTATTATTTACTGCTGTGCTGGTAATTGCTTCCTGCTCTTCTTCAAAAAAAGATCAGTCTTACATCAGCAGGGTTTTCCATAACACCAGTGCGCACTACAACGCGTATTA
>JAJAYG010000007.1 GCA_026786335.1 Chitinophagales bacterium
CTGTATAATACATCATAAGCAATAATTATATCAGCAATAGATTGCTTCCTAATTAATCGGAGCCCCCCTGAATTTTTTAACTGTTGTATCGTTCCCTCAGCAGAAAAGAAAACACCTCTGCGGGAGATACTCCGCCCCCAATAATATACTGCCGACCCGTTTTGGAGTTGGTTGTTTTCAATTAAAGCATTAGTTAAAGAATCAGACATCTCAAGCCTTGTATCCCTCCATTGATTTAAACTTGTAATGGAAACTATATCCGACTTTAGGTCTTCCACCAAAGACTGCATAAACTGTTTTTCCCTGTCTTTTTCTATTTTATGCTCCAACTGATACTCTGCTAAGAATCCGCAAAACACCGCCAGGAACAACATCAAAAATTCCCAGAAATACGATTTCCAGTTTTTCCCTGCCCGTCCGGCAGGCGGGTTTCCATGACTTTCGTGTGAATGATGATGTACTTCCATGTCTTCTTCAGTTGAAGGTTGAATGTTTAATGTTGAAGGTTGTGTTTCAGATTCGGTAATGGGTTCAGCAGATGAAATGGTTTCATTTGCAGGTTCTTTATTTACCGGTTGCTCTTGCGGAATTTCTTCCTGTGGTATATTTTTTTCTTCACTCATATTATTGCAGGTGATATTCTTTTCGTAATGCTTCCTGAAGTTTGCTATTCAGACTGCTATAAATTTGATATTGAGAATCTCCGGTTCCTTTTAAAATAATTTTATAGATGCTGGTAGTATTCGTGGCTTTTTTTCTGTCAAAAATTTCAGGTTTATCAAAATGGAACTGTACATCCCCACCGGTTCTTTCATATTCTTTTAAAAAGGTGACAAAAAATTCATTTGACCGGGCAACAATACTTTCGTACCATTTCGTATCATTATATTGTACCAGGAATGGCCAGATATTTTCACGGTAAAAAACTTCTTCAAAAGCATTTCTTTTACGCAGGTTAGCAATGGCAATAGACAGATCGCCTGTGAGTTTTTGTAACTCCATGCTTTTGAAATACCGGAGTGAACCTGAATTTTTTAATTGTTCCAATATAGCATCCCCAGGTTCAAAAAAAGAAGGGCTGAACGTATAATAGCCATACAACAATTCTATGGTGAAGGTATTGGAGCAATTAATAAGGCTGCTGTCCTGAAAGTAACTTTGCAGGTACTTCAATGCCGTGTATTTTCTCATCCTAAAATTCTCTATAGTTTTTAAAGCAGCAGAATCATTTTTGAGTTCATTATAAAAACTTACAGACAACTCCTTTGCCCGATCTCTTTCAATCTTATGCTCCAGCTGATACTCTGCTAAAAATCCGCAGAACACAGCGAGGAACAACATTAAGAATTCCCAGAAATAAGATTTCCAGTTTTTCTTGTGATGAGGTGCTGCCGGGTCGTGGGCATGATGATGTACTTCCATTTCTTTTTCAATTTGTGGTTGCTCAATTTCGATAATATTTTCAACAGATGACTCTGTTGCTTCAGGCGGCATGTTATTTTCTTCGCTCATATTATTTCAGGTTGTATTCTTTTTTAATTAATTCAATGAGTTTTTGAGCTGCAATATTTCTTTCGCCGCCAACCTTTTCTCCCAATAAAAAAGAGCCATACAAATACTGTGCACTAGTAATTAACTCGTTTAGAGTACTTCTGTCTTCGGTAAGTAAATCTGATGAGGCAGCAGGCTGTTCCTTTTTTTCTTTTATTATTTTCAGTAGTAGTTCTGCATCAAATATTTTTCCCATCTCCCTTCCAAAGTCTTTACCCCATTCAAAAGCTGCATCATTGTATTTTTTCAATTCGATAACAGAGTAATAATATTTCGAAACACCGCTTGCCACTTGCTTGTTCCTGATAAGCCGCAAGGCACCCGCACTTTTCATTTGCTCATAAGTACGATCCGTGGTATACAGTGCCTTGTATTTAGGGAGTATCATTCTTGCAGTATAGGCAAGTTTAGCAACATGCTGTTTTCTTTCCGGGCTTTTTATAAGTTGTATTAATGTGTCGATGGATTCGAAAAGAAATTTATTATTCCTTGCATAATCACTGTAGATGGCTGTGTCGGCTTTCAAATCTTCCAGCATATTTTGAACATAAACTTTTTCCCGATCGCTTTCAATCTTATGCTCCAACTGATACTCTGCTAAAAATCCACAGAACACTGCAAGGAACAACATTAGAAATTCCCAGAAATACGATTTCCAGTTTTTTTTGTGATGAGGTACTGCGGGGTCGTGGGCATGATGATGTACTTCCATTTCTTTTTCAATTTGTGGTTGCTCAATTTCGATAATATTTTCAAGAGATGACTCTGTTGCTTCAGGAGGTATGTTGTTTTCTTCGCTCATTATTTTTTAAAATAACTGTATAAAAATGCGGCTGTAAACCCAATGATCATATAAATGTTGATCCTGATGATGCGGTTTTTCATATTATTTAATTTATTTCAGGTGATATTCTTGTTTTAAAATGGTAATAAGCTCAACCGCTTTAGAAAATAATTTTTTTTGAGCCTCTACTGTATTGTGATGATAGGTTTGTAATTCAAGAATACTATTTCTGAACTTCCCAAGTGTAACGGGGTCGTTTGCTAATAGATAGTTCTTGCTGTTCAATTTTACTTCTTCAACTGTTTTTGATTTTAATTCTTTTTCCAAAACTTGCCTGTCAATTATACCAATGCGCTGAAAGGTTAAGAACTCCCAATATCTTTGAACATAAGCATCATTATTCTGGAAATTCCTCACAAAAGCATCATAATTC
>JAJAYG010000008.1 GCA_026786335.1 Chitinophagales bacterium
CTTTATTGCCTTACTTGGTTGGCATCCTACGGGTGATAAAGAACTTTTCAGCATGGAGGAAATGATCGATCAATTCAGCATTGAGCACATTCATAAAGCAGGGGCGAAGTTTGATTTTGAAAAGGCGAAGTGGTTCAATCATGAATACATGAAAAAGAAAAGCGGAAGTGAACTTGCTTCTTACTTCATTCCAATTCTTAATGAAAAAAATATTTTGGCCAATGAAAATTATGTGGCCAAGGTTTGTGATGTGTTGAAAGGTCGTTGCAACTTTATCTCTGAGTTTTGGGCAAACAGCAGTTTCTTTTTTGAAGAGGTTAAAACTTTTGATGAGTCAATTGTAAAAAGTAAGTGGAATGAAAAAGCAAAACAGAATTTTATTTTTCTCGAAGAAGAATTGAAAAACCAAAATGATTTCAGCGTCACAGCCATTGATCAGTTGCTTCATTCATTTCTACAAAAAAATAATCTGAAACCAGGTGAGTTATTACCCGTGCTGAGAGTAGCATTAATTGGCACTAAGAATGGCCCTTCGGTTTTTGAAATAATTTCATTGCTTGGAAAAGAAAAATCTTTAAGCCGCTTACAAAATGTTCATGCTATTTTTGATCAAATGATTTTGATAAAATGAAAAAGAAGCAAAAGAAAATCGCAGAAACACACCCCGATTTGCGGGGCATGGAAATAAGCGTGAATGAATTCGGAGAAATTATTTCAAACATTTCTGTTGAGCGCCTCAATGATTTTCTCGATAGAAATCTTACCGATAAAAAATTAGACGAAGATGGCTGGGTTGAAAAGAAGACGAAAAAAATCACTCCAAAACCGGCCATAACAAAGAAATTAAAAAGCAAAAAATAAATTTTCTATTTAACTATTCACCATTCACCTTTCACATTTTATGAATCGCCCTATAAGAGTTTTGGTTGCCAAAGTCGGTCTTGATGGTCATGATCGCGGCGCAAAAGTGATTGCTTCCTCCTTGCGTGATGCAGGCATGGAAGTAATTTACACAGGCTTGCGCCAAACACCCGAAATGGTAGTGAACGCAGCCTTGCAGGAAGATGTGGATGTAATCGGCGTTTCAATTCTTTCAGGCGCACACATGACGGTGTTTCCAAAACTCGTGAACTTGCTTAAAGAAAAAAACATGAACGATGTATTAGTTACAGGTGGCGGCATTATTCCCGAAGAAGACATGAATGAATTGCATAAGATCGGTGTAGGTAAATTATTTGCGCCTGGAACAACTACACGCGAAATCGCTGAATACATTAAGGAATTTGTAAGTAAGCACCGGCAGTTTTAAGAATCAATTTTTAGGTTATCACAATTTGTGACAAGCTTAAAAAATAATCAAGTGTCTTTTTGAGGTCGCATGCAGAATATGGATTTAGAAATGAAAGGATGGTATCACAGATTGTGATACCACAGTTATCATTTAAATTTTATTTTTAAGATCATAATTTGAGATTTTAAATTACTACAAGAAATGGTAGATAAGTAAAATGAAAACAACTTACAGTTTATAAATTCCTTCAACTAAAAAATAAATCTGATGAACTTCCAATCACTTCTCACCGAATTAAAAGATGGACTATTAACCATCACCATCAATCGCCCCGAGAAATTAAATGCCCTCAATCAACAGGTGATCAAAGACCTTGATGAAATTTTTAATCGGGTTAATGAAGATGAAGATATACGCGGCGTAATCATAACAGGTAGCGGCGAAAAAGCATTTGTTGCCGGCGCCGACATCAGTGAATTTGTAAGATATACTTCTTCACAAGCAAAGAAGATGGCAGAAAATGGTCATCGTATTTTTAATAAAATTGAAAGCACTTCAAAGCCCGTGATTGCAGCGGTAAATGGTTTTGCGCTCGGTGGAGGTTGTGAATTGGCAATGGCTTGCCACATGCGCATCGCAAGTGAGAATGCAAAATTTGGCCAGCCCGAAATTAATCTGGGAATCATTCCGGGTTATGGCGGCACGCAACGCCTCTCAAGGTATTTAGGTAAAGGAAAAGCAACTGAATTATTACTCACTGGCGATATGATCTCGGCGCAGGAAGCACTTGATTTTGGATTGGTGAATTATGTAACAACAAAAGAAGAGTTGCTTCCTAAATGCCTTTCAATCCTAAACAAGATAAAATCAAAATCTCCATTGGTAATTGATCAGATTATTGCCTGCGTAAATGCTCACTTTGAAAAAGGTGAAGACGGATATATGATCGAGATCGATGAATTCAGCCGCTGCATGGATACCGAAGATTTTAAAGAAGGCACTGCAGCTTTTTTAGAAAAAAGAAAAGCGGAGTTTAAGGGGAAGTGATTTTTACTTTTTCTCAAGCTCTTTATTATTGATAACTATCAACTATCTAAATGATATTTATCATACAGGTAGCAGCAGTAAAAAATCACCTTCGTAAAAATTTTTATTTACATGCTGGGTGAGCTGGCTCCCGACCAAATCGAGAAATTATTGTCGCAGGAAATGATTGGCAGAATTGGGTGCTCTGCAAACGGGTTGACCTATGTGGTGCCCGTAACATTTGCATATGAAGCCGGTTATATATATGCCCTTTCAAAAGAAGGAATGAAAATTCAGATGATGCGACAAAACCCAATGGTTTGTTTTGAAGTTGATTCAATTAATGATTTAACAAATTGGAAAAGTGTAATTGCATGGGGAACATTTGAGGAGCTTAAGGACACTGATCAAAAAATGGGATTAAAGAAACTGATCAGCAAGTTTGAACCAGACAAGAACAGTGAGACCGCACTTCCGAAATACCAATCACCACATAAAGCCGATTTTGGGCAGTATAAAACAATTATATTTAGAATTAAGTTGTTGGAGAAAACAGGTCGGTTCGAAAAAAGATAAGGTGAGGTTTTCTTTTTCACTAATTGAAATTTATTTTTTTTGAATTACAATTCTCAGGTAAATTGGTTTCTTTCGCTCAATGGAAGAAAAAAAATCATTTCAGGATAAGATGAAGTTTGAAGATCTTTTCGAGAGCGCAACCATAGGAATGATTATGGTAAATGAATCGGGAGAAATACTACTTATGAATTCATTTGCTGAACAACAATTTGGATATGAAAAGAAAGAACTGACAGGGAAGAAAATTGAAGCATTGGTTCCAATGAATGTTAAAGTGCATCATGCGAAATTAAGAGACAGCTTTGTACAAAGCCTGCAAAACCGGCCCATGGGTATTGGTAGAGATCTTTTAGCACTAAGAAAAGACGGCAGCACTTTTCCGGTTGAAATCAGTTTGAGCCACTACAAAAGCGAAAACGAAATGTATATTATTGCATTTGTAAATGATATTACTATTCGCAAACTCAATGAAAATTCCATTCTTAAACAACAGGAAATTTTAAGAAAGTTTGCCGATGAAGTTAGGACACTGAACACAGAATTAGAGCAACGCGTATTGGAACGCACACTGGTATTGCGCGAAACACTGCAACAATTAGAACGCTCAAAGAACGAATTGGAAAATGCGCTGAGTAAAGAAAAAGAACTCAGTGATTTAAAATCACGCTTTGTTTCAATGGCTTCGCACGAATTTCGTACCCCACTCAGCAGCATACTTTCATCGGCATCTTTAATTGATAAATACAGGAAAGAAGAAGAGCAACAAAACCGTGACCGCCATGTAAACCGCATTAAAGAGAATGTAAAAAACCTTACTGATATTCTTGAGGATTTCCTTTCATTAGGTAAACTTGAAGAAGGTTTAATTAAAACCACAATAACCGAATTTTCCATTGCAGAGCTTGTGAATGCAATTATTTACGATATGAACGAATTGCGAAAACCGTCGCAAAAAATTATTTACATGCATGAAGGCGAAGTGAAAATTTTTTCTGATATGCAGTTGCTAAAAAATATTCTTTTTAATCTTCTCTCCAACGCCATTAAATTTTCGAAAGATGATGGAAGCATTAAAGTGAATACCTTTATTACTACAAAACAAGCAATGCTCACCGTAAAAGACAGCGGCATTGGAATATCAAAAGAAGATTGTAAGCATTTGTTTGACCGTTTTTTTAGAGGGAGAAATGCACAAAACATAAAAGGCAGCGGGCTAGGGTTACACATTGTAACCAAGTACGTGGAGTTGTTAAAAGGAAGTATTTCGTATAAAACAAAATTAAATTACGGTACAGAATTCATCATTAAAATTCCAATAAAATAAATTGTATGAAGAAGATATTGCTTATTGAAGACAATAAAGA
>JAJAYG010000009.1 GCA_026786335.1 Chitinophagales bacterium
ATTTTGTTCCGGAAAAATTTTACACGCATGAAAAAAATAATATTCTCTATAGCCATAGTGCTTTCTATCGCCTCAACCGTTTTCTGTCAGCAAACGCAAAAAGAATTGCTTACACAAAAATGGAAATACATTGGAACCGAAGAATTTGGAGTAGTAAAACTTGATTCGTTAGCAAAAAATGATTGGCTGCTTTTGAATACTGATGGAACATATGAATGGATGAAAGCAGGAAAATCTATTTCAGGAACATGGTCATTTAATGAAACAGCAAAAATTATTTCTTTCACTTCATCAACAAAAAAGAATCTTAATTACAACCTTAAAAAAGTAAATGCAACCGATTTAACTCTTGAATATCAAACTCCCGATTTGGTGAGAACAAAGTACCGTTATCACGTGGTAACTGAATAAGCAATTGAGAAAAATTTACCTTCGCGCTCAAATTATTTTCTGAAAGAATGAAAACCAGTATTAAGAACATTGGCGTTTTTACCAGTGGAGGTGACTCGCCGGGAATGAATGCGGCCATTCGAGCAGTGGTACGTGCAGGAATTTTTAACAACCTCAAAGTTTTTGGAATCCATCGTGGGTACGAAGGTATGATTGATGGAGAGATCGAAGAAATGCAATCACTTTCGGTTAGCGGAATTATACACCGCGGCGGCACCATTCTTAAAACCGCGCGTAGCAAAAGATTTATGACTGCAGAAGGAATGGCAATGGCGAATGAACAATTGATAAAACATAACATCAATGCCTTAGTTGCCATTGGCGGCGATGGAACTTTTAGAGGCGCACTTGAATTCAACAAGCATTATGAAATTCCTTTTATCGGTTTACCCGGCACCATTGACAATGATTTATATGGAACCGATTTTACCATCGGTTACGATACAGCCATTAACACTGCAATGGAAGCCATTGATAAAATACGTGACACAGCAGATGCCCACAACCGTTTATTTTTTGTGGAAGTAATGGGGCGCGATGCCGGGTTTATCGCACTTCGCTGCGGCCTGGCTACAGGTGCCGAAGCAATTCTATTACCCGAAGTTGCAATGAGCATAGAACAACTAATCGAAAAATTAGAGAGCGGCTGGAAAAGAAAAAAATCTTCGAGCATTGTAATTGTCTCTGAAGGTGAAGAAGAGGGTGGCGCTTTAGAAGTTGCAAAAAAGGTGAAAGAAAAATTTAATGAGTACGATACCCGCGTTTCAATCATTGGTCACATACAGCGTGGCGGCAATCCAACTTGTATGGATCGTGTGCTCGCAAGCCGCCTTGGTGTTGCAGCAGTTGAGGCATTATTAGCAGGAAAGAAAAATGTGATGGCCGGTGTAATGCACCGCGATGTGGTCTACACGCCATTTGAAAAAGCGACCAAACACCACATGGAAATTAGCCCGTACTTAACGGAGCTTGCCGACATTTTAGCTATATAAAATTCTGATTTTAATAGTGAGTTAAAATAAAGTTAACCCATCACACTGCTCAGAGCTAAGAGTTTAATTTTGCTGGAGTGAAAAAATATTTCATTCCCATCATAATCATTTTGCTTGCGCTATCAGTAGGCGGCGCAATTGTGATGCAGGCATTGTGGATCAACAATGCTTGGCAAAGCAAGCGCGAAGTTTTTGACAGCAATGTTAAAGATGCGCTCACAAAAGTTGCTGAGCGACTCGAGAAACAAGAGACCGCTTCATTCCTCAGCCAGCATTTCGCATTTGGTATGCAACCAAACATTGTGGTTTCAAACGGGCCACAACATTCAGACTCTCAATGGGTTTCTTACTCAGGAAAAACAACTACCCCCACAAGGTTTCATTATGAAAGCATTTATGATATTTTTGATACGCTCTATAAACAAACAGAAGTTTTTCTTGTTTCAGATTCAGGGCACGATGCCTATACGGAGATTGATACCGAACACACCACCATCACTCAATTTAAGGTTGATGCAAATGGAAATAAAATAAGCCAAAAGGTAAATATTAAGTCAAAACAACTCAACGAGGTTTTTAATCAAATGGTGATGGAATGGAACATGAATACTGTTCCTATTCAGCAGCGATTGCAGATCGTTTCTCTTCATGCAATGATTGATGAAGAATTAAAGAAAAAAGGAATCACTGTTCCTTTTCAGTATGGAGTGGTATCGGGAGATAACTACACAAGTTGTGCAATACAATCGCCTCAATTTTCACCCTCAATGATTCCCTCATCATTCTCCTCATCGCTATTTCCAAATGACATTACTTTCCGCCCCGATCGCTTGCTTGTTTTCTTTGATGACCTGCGGCCCTATTTTATTCGCTCACTCTTGTGGATGATCGTGCTTTCTGCCATACTTTCATTAATATTTATTGGCACTTTTAGCACGGTGATCTATGTGATTCTGAAACAGAAAAAGCTGAGCGAAATAAAAACTGATTTCATCAACAACATGACGCATGAATTTAAAACACCAATTGCTACCATCTCTGTTGCTGTAGATTCTATAATTAATCCAATTGTATTGGGCAATCAGGAACGCGTAAAATATTATTCTGAATTAATTGGCAGAGAAAACAAGCGCATGAATTCGCAGGTAGAACACATTCTGCAAATGGCTTTGCTTGACAAAGAAAATCTTGACCTTAATGAACAATTGATAAACGTTCACAACCTCATTAATCAGGTTGCTGATCCGGTAAGATTGCAGATTGAAAACCGGGGTGGAAAATTGAATCTAGATTTAAAAGCTGAAGACCCTTTTGTATTTGCAGATGAAATTCATTTAACAAACGTGATTTACAACCTGCTTGATAATGCAAATAAATATTCTCCCGATGCACCTGAAATAACAGTAAAAACATTTTGCGAGAATAACAAGATTGTGATTTCATTTACCGACCACGGTATTGGAATGAGTGCTGCAACACAACGAAGAATATTTGAAAGGTTTTATCGGGAGCAACAGGGAAATCTGCACAACGTAAAAGGATTTGGATTGGGACTTGCCTATGTAAAATCCATCATCAAAAA
>JAJAYG010000010.1 GCA_026786335.1 Chitinophagales bacterium
CATATTTTTACTAACACAATTTTTTCTACTTATGTACACGCACATAATTCAGAAGTATCTTATTGCATTTATCTTCAGCTGCGGCTGTGTAATTTCAATGCCCTTGATGGTTGTTGCACAACTTCCAGAAACAAACAGTGCCGAAGAGAAAGTTTTGCCCGATCAGTTTGATTCTAACGATTCGCTAAACGTATCGGACAATGAATCAATTGATGCAGATAGTTTAACACAGGAGAAAATTTCTTTTGCCGATGTCGATGTACCCATATTTGAAGATCAGGTTTATAATTCACGACTTAAAGAAATCAATTCTCAAATTCCGCTTGACTACAATGAACAGGTGCGCAAGTACATCGATCTGTATGTATTACACCGCCGATCACAGGTACAGCGCATGGTTGGGTTAAGTAAATTTTACTATCCCATCTTCGATCAGATTTTTGAAGCCTATGGTGTTCCTCCCGAGATGAAAAATCTTGCAATCATTGAATCAGCATTAAATCCACATGCGGTTTCAAAAGCAGGTGCTGTAGGCATGTGGCAGTTTATGTATGGCACGGCGAAAATGTATAAACTTTCAGTCAATGATTATTTTGATGAACGCCGTGATATTATTCGCTCCACAGAAGGAGCCGCACAGTACTTGAAAGGAATGTATGATGTTTATGGTGACTGGTTGTTGGCAATTGCATCTTACAATTGCGGTCCGCAAAATGTTAATCGCGCCATTGCAAAATCAGGTGGTAATACTTTTTGGGCAATACAAAATTATCTGCCGAAAGAAACAAGAACCTATGTACCTGCATTTATTGCTGCAACTTATGTAATGAGCTATTACGATGAACATCAAATTGAACCAACTTATCCTCAATACTCATGGGATTCTATTGTTTCAATCTGTGTAAATGATAAAATGAGTTGCGACCAAATTGCAAAGTTTACCAACCTCACTTTAGAAGAACTTAAGTTTCTGAATCCCGGATTGCGAAGTAGCGTAATTCCCGCTTTGGATAATCCTTATTGCCTTAAACTTCCTGGTGACCGTGCCGATATGTTTACTTTGAATCATGACAGCATCATTGAGTATTCAACCAATTCAAAAACACAATTCTATTATGGTGCAACCGGCGGTAACAAAACTTATACTGTTAGAAGTGGCGATAACTTAGGTAAAATTGCTGCTAAGTATCGTGTATCAGTAACGCAGATTAAGAAATGGAATCGCTTGAATAGTAATACCATACATCCGGGTCAGAAATTAAAAATATATTCTTCGGGTGGTGATGATGCGAGTGCGATTGCATCTACAAAAAAATCTTCTTCTCCAACAAAATCCACTGCTTCAGTAAAATCCAAAACTGAATTAACAGATCAATATGTTTACTACAAAGCAAGAAATGGGGATACACTATGGGAAATAGCCAAGAAGCATGGCACCACCGTTGAACAAATAAGAGTGTTAAACGGCGCTTCTAAATGCAACAACCTTCAGGTTGGAACTGTGCTTAAAATAGGTTCTAAAGGATAATAATTTCTGAACTATCAGCCGCCGAATAATTTCATTTATGTGAAGATGCAACCGTAATAAATAACTTTATTTTTGATGCCGATAAATTTTTGACCTTATATATTTTGACTGTAAAAAAATTCAGCATTGGCCTCAAACGACTCTAGTAACTCAATAACAGAAACTGAAACAGTTACTGCCCAAAAGATTTCTTACGCTACTTTATTCTTTACATTTCTTAAGGCAGGTTGCCTGGGATTCGGCGGCTTTATGTCACTCATCTCAGTAGTGGAAAGCATTCTGGTTGAAAAGAAAAAATTCCTTACCCGTGAAGACATGCTTGACGGAATATCTTTGGCAAGTCTGCTTCCTGGTCCGCAAGCTATAAATGTAGTTGCTTATGCCGGTAACAAATTACGTGGAACAGTTGGGGCAATTATCGCTGCTGTAGCTGTGGTGCTCCCCTCATTTATTTTAATGATTGTTCTTAGTTACCTCTATGAATCTTATGGCAAAAACCCAGTAGTGATGCAATTCTTTAAGGGTTTTGTTCCCGCAGTTTGCGCTGTAATCATCAGTGTAGCTTGGAGAATGGCAAAGCAAAATATAAAAGGTGCGGTAGAATTTGCGTTGATGTCAATCTCTGTTTTAACATTAATTTTTATTGATAAGGATTATCGCCTTTACATAACATTTTTGTTAGTAATTGTTTTTGCCATTGTAGGCTACTATGCTTTTCTTGATAAGAAAGCTGCACCAAAAAAATTAGAAGCAACCGGCGAATTTCCAATTCTTAAAACTTTGCTTGCGGCTTTAATGATAGTTATACTTATTGGGGGATTGTATTTTCAAGTGGCCCCTGATCAATATGCTTCACTCTTCAATCTAACAAAAACTTTTAGCGGATTAAGCGTAATGCTTTTTGGAGGCGGATATGTAATTATCCCAATTATGCGGCATCATGTTGTTGAAGTTTTTGGTTGGCTCGATAATATTCCATTTACTGATGGAATTGCTTTTAGCCAGGTAATGCCGGGGCCAATTTTAATCGCTGCTGCATTTATTGGTTTTCAGGTAAAAGGAATTGCAGGTGCTTTGCTTTCCACTATTGCAATCTTTACCCCGCCTGCAATTGTAATGGTAGTTGCATCACAAGCAATGGAATATTTTAAAAAATCATTTGCAGCAAAAGCAATAATGAAAGGAATAAGATGCGGCGTAATTGGAATGATATTTTTTGCTGCTTATGAATTAGGAAGCAAATCTGATTTTTCGTCACTCGCCACAATTTGGCCTTCGGTTGTTATTTTCGCCGGCGCATTATTCGTATTGATCAAGTACAATGTTGATGTGGTTTATATTATTCCCATCGCAGGATTAGTCGGATATTTTCTTTACCAATAAAAAATAAACCAACCATTTACTTATGCAGGCATTGTTCTTAGTAGGTGAGCAACGTTCGGGCTCCAACCTTTTGCGTTTAATGATTTCCAATACACATGAAGTTGCAGCTCCGCATCCTCCCCATATTCTTCAAAGAATTGATCCCATTGTTCCCATTGCACAAGTTTTAGATGATAAAAAATTTGATCAATTGGTAGAGATTGTTTGCCAGATGATTGAAAAAAATCCTGTGCCATGGCTCAACACAACTTTAGATCGTGATGATGTTAAAAAACGCTGCCGCGAAAAACATGTGATCGCCATCTACGGTGCGGTGATGGATATTTATGCCGAATCAAATCAATCACAAAAGTGGATGTGCAAGAGCATGCAGAACATTCGCTGGGCTAATGGACTTAATGATTACTTTAAAACCAACAAGTATATTTTTCTGCATCGCGATGCGCGCGATGTTGCGCTTTCTTTCAGCAAAGCAGTGATCGGTGAAAAGCATGTTTATTTTATTGCAAAACAATGGCGCGATCTGCAACGCTTGTGTTTGGATGCAAGAGCAAAACTTCATACAGATCGGTACTTCACCATTTCATATAGTCAGTTGACAAATGAAACTGAAAGCACACTTAGAAATCTGTGCGGCTTTTTGAACACTGAATTTAAACCCGAAATGATGAGTTTTTATAATAGTGAAGAAGCAAAGAATACTGCTGCTTCCAGTTCGCTTTGGGAAAATGTTACCAAACCCATCATGCATCAAAACTCAAATAAATTTTTGAAGGAGCTCACGCAAGATCAGGTGCGCATTGTAGAATCGGTTGCAGGTAAAGAATTGGATGAACTCGGTTATCAAAGAGTTTATGTTGCCAAAGGTGAAGAGATTGTTTATTCACAAAAACAAATTGAAGAATTTACTAGAGATAATGACCGCATGAAAAAAGAGCAGGCAGAAAAAACCGATCCCGAAGATGCACGTAAAAGAAAAATACAGGAGGGGGTACTTACTGAATTGAAGGAGATTGTGAAAGCATGGGCTGCTGAGAAGGCGACAACTTAAATATAATTTTGATGGAAATGAAA
>JAJAYG010000011.1 GCA_026786335.1 Chitinophagales bacterium
AAATGTTTGAAACCAAATCTGAAGCTGCAAAGCGCGAATATTTTTTCAAATCGATTGATGGCTACAATTGGTTGAAGAATGCAGAAATTATTTGAACTGTTTTTTTCTCTTATCTACGATTAAACCGTTAAACCGGTAAGGGTTTCGGGGGTTCCTCCGAAGGAGTCCCTTTGGGAGAACCCCTCTCTCTGCGCCAGATATAAAAGAGGGTGTTTCATAAGGAACAATCCTCTTTTTTTATTTAGGTAATCAGATTTTCAAGTTTCAATTTCTGTTTTAAGTGATGCCGGTAATGCAATCCAATTAATTGAAACCATTCTGGCGCCGATAGAAACCCAAAGATGAAGTGTTTCATTTTTCCTGTTGAATTTGATTCTTCAATTTTTGAAATAAAATGTTTTGCATCTTGCTCAAGCCTAAGTAGCTTCTCTTTTACCTCAGCTTTTAAAGATGGTTGTGGCGGAGTGTACTGAGTTGATGGTGCTATTTTAATTTCAATATCGGGGAAACTATTTGTGAGAAATAATTGAACCCCTTCTTCGGTTTTTAATTCCTTTTCATTCTCATTATCCGAAAGACATTTCTCAATCATTTTAAAATGAAAATTGCGGGCGCTGTTGTGAAGGTGATTGAACAGTTGCCCGAGCGACCATGTTTCTTCATCTTTTTTTGAAACGAAACTTTCTTCTGTATAATTTTCAAGTGAAGCAACATAAGTAGCAATTGATGTTTGAAAATCGCTGTAAGATTCTTTCGGGTGCATTTTTTTTGTTTGGTTGGTAATGAAGATTTAGAAGAACTGATTTTAAGTACAAAAAATTTATTGAAACGAATTTACCTTCATAAATATTTCTTTAAACCAGGGAGTGAATATTTCGGGATTCAATTTTATTTCTTTCTTCAATTGCGAAATTGAAATCCATTTGACAGCAGCAACTTCATCATTGTTAAAATCAATTTTACCATCATATTTTCCAATAAAGATGTAATCAAACTCATGCTCTGTTAATCCGCTTTCAGTATCGAAAAACTTGTAGGTGATGGTGCTCTTTAATTTAATTGAAGCGCGAAGATTTAATTCTTCTTTCAATCTTCTTTTAGCTGCGGATAAAATTTTCTCACTCACACGCGGATGACTGCAACAAGCATTACTCCACAAACCGGCGAAGTGATATTTTGTTGCAGCACGTTGTTGCAACAGCATTTCATTTTTATCATTGAAAAGAAAAACACTGAATGCACGATGCAACAATCCCTTCTCGTGTGCTTCCAATTTTTCTGCAAGCCCGGTTTTTCTTCCCTTCCGATTCACCAAAACCACCAATTCTATTTTCTTCATTGCCATAAAAACATTTCGAAAGGTAAACGGTTCATTCTATTTTTCGCCTTTCATTTTATAAAATCAAACTTTAGCTATTTCAATTTCACTATCTTAGTTTTCACAATTTACAATTCACTGCTCACTGCTCACTTCTCACTACTCACTACTCACTACTCACTACTCACTACTCACTATTCACCACTATGAAACTTGATATTCTCGCTTTTGGCGCACACCCCGATGATGTTGAACTTTCCTGCGCAGGAACTATTGCCAAACATGTTAAGCTTGGATACAAGGTAGGCATTGTTGATCTTACAAGAGGTGAATTGGGAACTCGCGGCACACCTGAAATCCGAGAAGCAGAGGCAATAGCAGCATCAAAAGTTATGGGCGTTCATGCGCGCGAAAACCTTGCAATGCGCGATGGCTTTTTTATGAATGATGAGGAACACCAGTTGAAAGTTATTGCAATGATCAGAAAATATCAACCCGAAATTTTATTAGCGAATGCAACTGAAGACCGCCACCCTGATCATGGAAGAGGAGCAGAGTTGGTTCGTGATGCATGGTTTCTTGCCGGATTAAAAAATGTTGAAACAAAACTTGATGGAAAATCGCAGGAACCCTGGCGCCCAAAATGTATTTACCATTATATACAGGATCGCTGGCTCGAGCCAGATATACTCATTGACATCTCTGATTTTTGGGAGAAGAGAATGGAAGCAATCCTAAGTTTCAAATCGCAGTTCTATGACCCTGCTTCAAAGGAACCCATCACTTATATTTCTACTCTGGAGTTTCTAGGGACTTTAAAATCACGTGCGCAAACTTTGGGACGAATGATTGGTGTTGAGTATGCTGAAAATTTTACCACCAAAAGAAAAACAGGAGTCGATGATTTTTTTGTTTTGAAGTAATGTGCTTTTATAAGTTTCCATAAAGCGTTGCTCCATTAAATTACTTTTGCGCAGCAATAAAATTTTATGAGCGAAGAAATAAAACCAAATAATTTTTTAGAAGAAATTATTGACGCAGATTTAAAGAGCGGAAAATATAATTCCATTCAAACAAGATTTCCTCCCGAACCAAACGGATACCTTCATATTGGCCATGCAAAATCTATTTGCTTAAACTTTGGTTTGGCTGATAAGTTTGGAGGAAAAACCAATTTAAGATTTGATGACACCAATCCTGTAACTGAAGAAACAGAATATGTTGACAGCATTAAAGAAGATGTAAACTGGCTGGGCTTCACTTGGGATAATGAACTTTATACTTCCGATTATTTCGGAAAAATTTATGACTTCGCAGTTATACTCATCAGCAAAGGATTGGCTTATGTAGATGATTATTCGGCAGAAGAAATTGCAGCCACCAAAGGAACTCCGACAACACCGGGTAAAGAATCGCCGTACCGCAACAGAAGTATTGAAGAGAATATTAATTTATTTTCCCGCATGCGCAATGGCGAATTCAAAGACAGTGAAAAAGTTTTGCGCGCAAAAATTGATATGGCATCAACCAACATGCAACTGCGTGATCCCATTATGTACCGCATCAAACACACCGCACATCATCGTACTGAAAATACCTGGTGCATTTATCCCATGTATGATTTTGCACACGGACAAAGTGACTCTATCGAAAACGTAACGCTTTCAATTTGCACTTTAGAGTTTGAAGTGCATCGCCCATTGTACGATTGGTACATTGAGCAATTAGAAATTTTTCCTTCGCACCAATATGAATTTGCCCGACTGAATATTACTTACACAGTAATGAGCAAGCGGAAATTATTACAACTGGTAAATGAAAAATTAGTAACCGGCTGGGACGATCCGCGCATGCCAACTATTTCGGGATTAAGAAGAAGAGGATTTACACCTGAATCAATTCGTGAATTTTGTGATCGTATTGGTATTGCACGCCGTGAAAATGTAATTGATGTTGGCTTACTTGAATTTTGTTTGCGTGAAGATTTAAACAAACGTGCAGTACGCAGAATGGCTGTGCTGGATCCCATCAAATTGGTGATCACGAATTATGAAGAGGGAAAGGAAGAAATTTTTCACAGTGAAAACAATCCTGAAGAACCTGAAAGCGGCACAAGAGAAATTCCTTTCTCAAAAGAACTTTGGATTGAGCGCGAAGATTTTATGGAGCAGCCATCAAAAAAATACCATCGCCTTGCGCCGGGTTTATTGGTTCGGTTGAAGAGTGCCTACATTATAAAATGTGACGGATGCATTAAAGATGAAAAAGGAAATGTTACACAAGTTCATTGCACGTACATTCCTGAAAGTAAAAGCGGCGAAGACACCAGCGGATTAAAAACCAAAGGCACAATACATTGGGTGAGTGTGATGCATGAAGTTACTGCCCGGGTGATGTTGTATGATCGTTTGTTTA
>JAJAYG010000012.1 GCA_026786335.1 Chitinophagales bacterium
ATTAATCTTACAGTGTCGCAATAAATACTGGTACAACCAGAGTCATCAACCGTAGTTAAACATGCATCATAAATTCCAAGAGCAGGATAAGTGTGAACCGGATTTTGCAAGGTTGATGAATAGCCGTCACCAAAATCCCAATTCCATTGCACGATTTGATTTAAGCTAATGGAACAGTCGTAGAATAACACAGAATCATTTCCGCTCAGTTTTGTATAACATGCTTTACACTGTTGCCCTGAATCAAGAGGGGAATAAATTGTTTGACAAGATGTACTGTAACAGGAATATCCCGAATCACTTATTGTTAAACAAACCCAATGATTCCCTGCCGATAAAAAACTGTGTGACGGATTTTGTGTGCTTGAAATATTTCCATCTCCAAAATTCCATTGCCATTGTGTTGGGTTGCCCGAAGAATTATCGGTGAAGTAAAATGTATTTGCAATCCAGTTGTATGTGAAATTAGAACTGCATGAACTGGGTAATACTACACTGTCGCAATAATAATCGTAGCATCCGCTTGCAGAATCCGAAACCGTGAGACACACATAATAAGAACCTGGATAAGCATAATTATGTGTTGGATTTGAAAGTGTTGAAGGGAAGCCATCATTAAAATTCCAAAAGTATGTTGCCGTTCCCGGCGCTATCGAAGTATTCGTGAATTGAACTGTGTTGCCGGTAATTGTAAATGTAAATGAAGATTCACAGGCGAATGATTTTATGGTAAGCAATTGCAATAATGCAATGAATAAATAAATTGATTTCGTTTTTCCATGATTGAAAAAATAATTTACAATGGGAATTATAATGCTTCCGTTTTTCATGAGAACAGATTTTAAAATGAATGCAAAATGTATTTTGTTTTGAATAGTCAGTAAAGAAAACCCAATCCCTATCTTCAGTTAAAAAACAAACAGGCACTCAAACTTTTGCGCCCGTTTGTTTTTTCATTTCACAAATGATTATTGTTTCACAAACATCTTCGTCTCTTTCATTCCACTAATAATTGTTTCAATCAGATAAATTCCCTGTGGCAATTCATCAATTGAAATTGATTTTCCGGTGTAAGAAAAAATTTGTTTCACTACGCTGCCGCTTGCATCGGTAATTTTTATTTCATCAATTTTCTCAGCATTGGTTCTTATTGAAATTGAATTGGAAGCAGGGTTAGGGAAAATGCTCCACTCATATTTAGTTTGCGGAGTAACTGCAGGAACACTTGTAGTATTCACAAAAACTATTTGGTGCAATTGATCCGTTTTCATTTGTTTCAAAATGTAATAATCGTTACAGAAAGAATCAGTGCATGCAGTAATGGTATCGTAAATTGAAAGGCAAATGGTGTAATATCCTGAGTCGGCATAAGTGTGTGATGGAAATTGATCGGTTGAATATTCGCCATCGCCCCACCACCAATAGTAAACGAGATTGCTTCCGGTTGATTGATTGTAACCCCAGTAAAATCCCTGTTGTGTTGAATCAGCCACAAGAAAAAATTCTGAATTGCATGGATAGTTATTGCCGCCTACAGTAATTGTTTCGCAACTGTAATCAACACATCCACAACTTGAATCGGTTAATGTTAAACAAACTTCGTAGGTTCCTTCTGAAGAATATAAATGCCACGGATCGTAATTGTAAGAGTAACTACCATCACCAAAAGTCCAATAGTAAAATGCATCATTACCGCAAGTAGATGAATTGTTTACGAAATGAATATTGTTTCCATCAGCGTAATAAGTAAAGGCAGCATTACACGAGAGAAAATTTGAATCACTCATGTAAATATTTTTGCATTCCGAATCCGAACAACCACTAATGCTGTCAATAAAACTAAAGCACACTTCGTAATAGCCGGGTTCGCTGTATTCGTGCGAGGTATTAATTTCGGAAGAATAAGTATAGTCACCAAAATTCCAGTAGTAAGCCGAGAGTGTACCTATTGAAGTATTAGTTACTGTAATTGTAAGTCCGTCAATTGTATAAGTGAAATCTGCTACGCATCCAACATTATTATTAAGGTAGATTGAATCGCAATAAGTTGCTGTGCAATTATTTATTGAATCAGTAGCAACGAGGCACACTGCATAAGGCCCATAAGAATTGTATAGGTGGGTTGGGTTTTCAAGATCAGAATAATTACCATCTCCAAAACTCCATTCCCAGGTAGCTGAGTTTGAAGCATCAGAAGTATTCGTGAAATGAACTTCATAATTTGTAACACTATAGGTAAATGAAGCGCTGCACCCAATTGCCGAATCGCCGATGTAAATGTTTTTACACTCAGAATCAGAGCAATTATTTATGCTGTCGATAAAACTAAAGCACACTTCGTAATAACCGGGTTCGCTGTATTCGTGTGATGTATTTATTTCAGAAGAATAAGTATAGTCACCAAAATTCCAGTAGTAAGCCGAGAGCGTTCCTGTTGAAGTATTAGTTACTGTAATTGTAAGTCCGTCAATTGTATAAGTGAAATCTGCAACGCATCCAACATTATTATTAAGGTAGATTGAATCGCAGGTATATTCAGTGCAATTATTAAAAGTATCATTTACAACTAAGCACACAACATAAGGCCCATAACCGTTATATACATGCACAGGATTTTTAAGATCGGAATATGTTCCGTCACCAAACCCCCAACTCCAATAAGCCGAAGTGTCAGCTTGCGAAGTATTTGTGAAATGAACTTCATTACCGCTAACTGTGTAAGTAAATGAAGCGGTGCAATTGGCTTTAGCATTTTTAGATGTTGCAAAGAGCATTGCGATTGAAAAGAAAAAAACTAAAATTTTAATTGCATAATAATTTTTCTTGGCAGAAAAAGAGGATGTTGTTTTCATATAGGTATATTTTTTTGTTGCGGCAAATATGAAATTTGTGCAATAAAAGAGCAAACTGATATTTATATAATCTTACACGTTCAAAATATTAAATACGGTAATGGCTCACCTACGGCTTTGATTGATCAGTTGTAATTTCTCCTTCACCCAAGGCATGTATTTAATCAAAGAACTATCCTCATTTGAGTTTTTAAAATGTTGTTTGATGAAGAGTTGAAGCAGTGCTTTCAGTTTCACCTGCCTGGTAGAAGTTTCGTTTTGAATAAACTGCCTGAAAATAATGAGCATGTCTTTTTCAGCTTTCTGATTTTTGTTTTGAAGTAGTAAACTGAAGCTTCGATTGATTTGCCCAACACGGTATTCAATCACATCTTGCTCATTGAGTTCGTAGCGAATCATTAATTCTGCAATAGAGATTTTCAATTTTAAAGTTTCATCGGCTTTCTTAAAACTTTCCAACAAACTCATATCAATTATTTGGCGGATTGATTTGTCAAAATCTTTTTTCTCAAAATATAAAAGAGAAAGATTCAGGTAAACAAAAATTTCGTAGAAAGAAAGTTTTTGCCGCATCTTGCTTTTTTTTAAATCTTCCAAAAGTTTAATCGCTTTATCAGGATCAACAACTGAATAATTAATTACTTCTGCGTTGGTGAGAAAGACGAAATATTTATCATAGAACATTTTGTCAAAAGCATTCATTGCTCCTTCAAGTTTCGAAGTGTATTCAAGAGACTGTTTGAATTTTTTATTTTTAAAAGAAGCGTTGACCAGGTAGGTAAGCATCTTTAAATAAGATTCATGATTTACCTTGTTGAACAGTTTCTTCTTTCCAAATTCTTTAAGGCGCGAAGCAAGAAAAGATTCAAGTGTTTTATAATCATGTTTCTGAATCAGAATTCTGCTTACCGCATCGGTTAATTTAAGTTGCAATGATTTGCTCGATTGTAATTCCTTTCCCGGAATATTTTGTTTCACCATTTTCTCCAGCATGGTAATAAATTTTTTTCCCTCTGGAGAATAATTTTGAGAGATTTTTAATTGATAACTAACTGCCGCAAGCACTTGATCAATTCCGCGTAGCCGCTGTAATTTTTCGAAATTTAGTTTTCGTTTTTCAATGTATTGAAGAGGATCAATATCCATCGTCTCGATTGAAAGCCGAATAAACTCTGAGTAAATTATGTCGAGGAGTTCAAGAAACTCAATCGCAATTGCTTTCTGTTCTGCTTTCTGAAGAAAATACTTCGCTGCTTTAAAACTGTTTCTTGCAAAATGAAATTTATACAAACTCAGCATCGAAAGATTACTGATTGCCTCATCAGAATCTGCATATTGCAAAAGCAAACTTTTGTTTACATGATTAAGCAAGCGGTGTTTTAATCGATAGAAAGAGTTCTTCTCTTTTTTACTATACAACCTGTTAAGAATTTTATCCTCCGCATATTGATCACCACTATTATAAATAAAGTCGAAAAGCTGTAAATCTTTTCTGTCGTGCGAGTAATACATTCGGTTAGCAAATAGCTTATAGAAGCGCACATCTTCTTTGGCCATGTCACTGATAATTATGTTGAGTACATCCATGCCATAAAAATAGAAACGAATTTTGAAGGCGTAAGAATTTATTAAATATTTATGCTTGGTAATGAATGTTTGTTTTAAGTTTGAATCGAAATTTATTGAAATGAAAAAAATATTTTTTGTTCTCATCCTGTTCCTTTCATCGGTTTTAACTGTAAAAGCCCAGGCCGAACTTGGCATAACTCCGTTAGGGATTTTTATTTCAAATGGATCAGTTTATTTTGGTGATTCAATCAATTTTTATTTTCGAATCCAAAACACCGGGAGCGAGCCTTATAGCGGAAATATTGTTATTTATTATTCAGTCAATGACAGCTTACAAGGCGAACTTGATTCTTTAACAACAAATTATTTTATAGCCCCCGGAGATAGTGTCTCGGTTTATGTAGAGAATTGGGTAGTAACTACCTCAATATGTAGCGTTGGTGATAATATAGTAGTCATTTGGCCGGTCGCATTGGAGCCAAATGTTCCTACTTCAGATTCTGCTTCAATCCATTTCAACGTGATTAATAATGTAGGTATTGAAGATAACTCATTTGAAAAAATAATTAAGATCAAATACGCAAGTGATCTGGAAACCATCTACCTTGACTATGGAGGTTTGGAAGACGAAATTGTTTGTTTAGAATTGTTTTCAATGAATGGAATTGAACTTCTTAACTACATAAAACCACCGGATCAAATTTCTCTAAAAACTTTTTCTCCTCAATTATTCGTGTTAAAAATTGTTTTAAAGGATGGAAGAAGTGCATCATTTAAAGTAATAAGACCAAGATAAACTTCGTCTTGAGTAATTATTATTAGACTCACTCAGCTTTCGTTTTAAGGAAAGTGGTTGTTTAAAGACTACAAGTTGGAATCTTGTCAAACTTTGTAGTTGCTTCATATCAAGTATTGCATTCCTCTTTAAGTTCTTCTTATTTAGTTACTACTTTTGCCCCATATTAAGCAATGCTATTAACATCAGCATTAAACTTTAAGAGACTGTAATACATTCAATTTAATTGTGATGACACCGGAAGAGATTAATCAATTATTGGAAATACCTGAGTGGGATAAATCTTCATCAGTAAAGACTGAAGAAGCACGTTTTCTTTACGATTTTATATCAAAAAACAAGATAAAAAAGACTCTTGAGGTCGGCTTTGCCTTTGCAAAATCTGCTTCACATATTATGGCAGCGTCCGAAGCTGAGCACATTGCAATTGATCCTTTTCAATCAAACTATAAGGAATTTGGATTAAGAAATATAGAGAAACTTAAAATGAGAGATCGTTTAAAATTCCTACCTGATTTTTCACATAATGTGCTTCCAAAATTGGCAGTTGAAAACAAGAAATTCGAGTTTATCTTTATTGATGGTGACCACAAATTTGATGGAATTCTTGTTGATTTTTACTATTCCGATCTTATTCTCGAAGATAATGGCTATGTTCTTTTTCATGATACCTGGATGAGAAGCACAAGACTTGTAGAACAATTTATAAAGAAAAACAGATCTGATTACAAGTACATCCCAACTCCATTAAGGAATTTTTCACTTTTTCAAAAAGTAGGAAAAGATGCAAGAAATGGAATGTACTTTAAAGAGTTTTATACTTTTAGGTCAGTTATTATACATCCTATAAT
>JAJAYG010000013.1 GCA_026786335.1 Chitinophagales bacterium
CTTTCATCCTTAAAGTGAGAATAATTTGGATCGGGCTTCCATGGTGGCATCAACTTCGACTGCACTTGTGTTTTAATTCCAATTGAATTAATTACAGCATCCTCATAACTCATCAGCGGAAACGGTCCAATGCCTCCATCGCGGTGGCAGGTGCTGCAATTATTGTAGATGATTGAGGCAACATCGTTACTCCATGTTGGTGTTTGAGCCGAAGCAACAGCAACTACTAATGCAATACTTAGTGTAGAGATAATTTTTTTCATGGTTATTAAGTTAAAATTCAGTTGAAGGTTATTTTCTATTCTATAATAATGCACAAACATGCGAAAAGTTACAGAGTTAACGAAACTATTTTTTTAAGCGTGTAACATAAGTTGTCATTTTAGCATCTTAAAAATAATTTTACAGTTATTGTATCTTTTTAATCATTTACCGTTATCTGATAAATAAAACTTAAAATCAATTCAATGAAAAACCTAAAACCTTTTGTATTTCTATTAATAAGTGCCATAGCGCTTTCAACTTTTTAAAGCTGCAACAATTGTTTCAACGAGTTTTTGGCGGCGATGCTTTGTATGCAAACGTTGGAATCAAACTCGGCTCGCCACACATCTATAATATTTTTGCAGCGGGTATTGCACCAACAAAAGATGTAACAAGAATAGGGATGGGAGTTGGACTTGGCGGACACATTCCATTCAAGAAAGCTTACGTTGATATTGACGGAATCTGCTACTGGATTCACAACGGAAATTTTAACAATTACAATCAACTGAATCTGCTTAACCAAATTCGATTGATGGGCGGTTATTCATTTACCAAAGGTCTCGCTGCTTATGCAGGGCCTGTGCTTAATGTGCATGTTTATGATAGCAGCAATCCTGCAATCGCTAGTAACACCGTCTTTCAAGGGGGCGATAGTCAAACCTATGTTGATGGCTGGATTGGTTTTGTTGTTGGCTTGCAATTCTTTTAAAAATTTTCAACGCAAGTAACCTCCCATGCATTTCGTTTATTTGCAATATCAATTGCATTGTTGAGTGATTTAAAAAACATAAAACAACTTTCAGATCCCGATCTTATTGCTCTCTACAAAGAATCGGGCAACAATATTATAGTTGGCGAATTGTTTCAACGTTACACTCACTTAGTGTTTGGTGTTTGCATGAAATATTTGCGGCACGAAGAAGACAGCCGCGATGCAACATTGGAAATCTTTGAAAAATTATTGGAAGACCTTAAGAAACATGAGGTAAATAATTTTAAAGCATGGCTTCACAGCGTTGCCAGAAATTTTTGTTTAATGAAATTGCGGAAAGGGAAAAACCATGTTGAACTTAAAGATGATTTTGGTGAAGTTGTGGAAAGCGCCATGCTGTTGCATCAAATTCATGAACCCGATCGCGAAGAAAAACTGAATGAATTAGAAGATGCGATTTCGCATTTATGTAATGAACAGCGCAATTGTGTTGAGTTATTTTATTTGAAAGAGCAAAGCTACCAGCAGATAATGGAGCAAACGGGGTTGAGTTTTAAAGAAGTGAAAAGTTTTATACAGAACGGGAAAAGAAATTTAAAGATCACGCTTACCGAACAATATGAAAGAAAAGCTGAATGATATTTTGAAAACTTCTGATGATCACATTTCTGAAAACATTCTTTTCGGATATGTGAGACAGCAGCTATCTGCAACTGAGGTTCGCAAAGTGGAGGAGCATCTTGCAGATTGCGAACTGTGCAGTGATGCATTGGAAGGAATGATGCAAAGCGCAGATCTTTCAAAAGCGCACACACAACTTTCTTCCGTAAAAAAGAGCATTCATAAAAAGTATCAGGGAAATGAAGTGCGCAACATGTTTCCTTTTACAAGATCACTTGCCATTGCAGCTACCATTTTATTGCTTGCAGTGAGTGCATGGTTTATTGAATTTCAATTAGAAAAAGATTCACAAAAGATATTTACCGATCAGTTTGAACCTTACCCTGTTCCGCCTGCTGTAAATGAAAATCAATCTGCATCTCCTGTAGTTTCGGAAAGTGAAAATAAAATTGAAGATGAAAAACAGTATCCTGTTTCGCCAATAAAGAAGATTGATGCAAACAAAACACTCGCAGATAAAAAAGAAGATCTTAGTAATGATGAAGAGGTGCAATCTGCGCCAACTGTTGCAAGTGAATCAATGCCACAGGCAGATGATTATACTGCTAAGAATAATGGTGACAATGAAAAGAAGAAGCAGACAGCTACAAAGTATTCCGATTCAACATTTGAGTTTTCTGCTGCAAGCAATTCGCAAAATAAAAGTGAAACAGAAAGTTTAAAAAATGCGAATGCCGATGTGAGTTTGGATGAGGTTGTAGTAAGTGGGCTAGCAAAAATATCAAATGCCGATCAGCAAAATGAAGTTTATTTGAATAGGGGAATGGAATTTTATCAAGACGGTAAATACGTTGAGGCCATTGCCGAATTCGAAATGGTTTTAAAAAATGAACCAGATAATTCCACGGCAAATTTTTACAGCGGTGTGAGTGCATTGGCAATGAATAATGTTGATGAAGCTTTACGCTACTTTAAAAAAACTGATTCGAAAAATAATCAGTACTACGA
>JAJAYG010000014.1 GCA_026786335.1 Chitinophagales bacterium
GCTTTGCTTACAGTGAGAGCGAATCAGCCGGCTTCGCATCACGATGTTGGTTGGGAAAAATTTACCGATGCGGTGATTAAAAAAATTTCGGATGAAAAAATGGGAGTTGTTTTTTTGCTTTGGGGAAAGTATGCGCAGAACAAACAATCATTGATTGATGTAACAAAACATTACATTCTTAAAGCCGCTCACCCATCTCCTTTTTCTGCTTACAATGGTTTCTTTGGCTGCAATCATTTTACAAAGACCAATGAAATTCTTAAGCAAGCAGGCCTAAAAGAAATTGAGTGGGAACTCTGAATGTTCTCTGCTTCGAGTAAATAAAAAAAGTCTCCTGAAAACTCAGAAGACTTTCTTCAAGAAAGTTTTAAAATTTATTGAATCACTTTAACGTTTACGGCATTGGGACCTTTCTTCCCTTCTTCCACATCAAAAGAAACTTTGTCATCCTGACGAATTTCATCCGCCAATCCGGTAGCATGTACAAATAATTCTTCCTTAGAGTTATCATCAATGATGAATCCAAAGCCCTTGGCCTTGTTAAAAAATTTTACAGTTCCTGTGTTCATGGTAAAAAAATTAATGATTTAAAAATGTTTAGGAAGTAAAGATAAGAGAACAATTTAATGGGTGAAATTTTGAATTACAATTATGCCATTACTGTTCGTTTTTCATTTATTACATCTGAAAAAACTTCCCCGTCACGCAATCGCACGATTCGGTGCGCATAAAGTGAAATATCTTCTTCGTGAGTTACAATTATTACCGTGTTGCCAAGCTTATGAATGTTATCAAATAATGCCATGATCTCCATAGAAGTTTTACTATCAAGATTTCCAGTTGGTTCATCGGCAAGAATAATAGAAGGATCATTTACCAGTGCGCGTGCAATGGCAACACGTTGTTTTTGTCCGCCCGAAAGTTCATTGGGTTTGTGATCCATTCGATCGGATAATCCCACTGCGTTTAACATTTCTTTTGCTTTATCTTCTCGAAATGTTTTACTCTTCCCTGCGTAAATGAGTGGCAATGCTACATTTTCTAATGCAGTCATTCTCGGCATTAGGTTAAATGTTTGAAACACAAAACCAATTTCTTTATTGCGAATTACTGCGAGTTCATTATCGTGCAGTCGGCTTACATCTTGCGAGTTTAAAACATAACTGCCAGCAGATGGTGTATCGAGGCAACCGAGAATATTCATGAGGGTAGATTTGCCTGAACCCGATGGGCCCATCAAAGCAACGTATTCATTCTTTTGAATTGAAAGTGTTACATCATTCAATGCCGAAACTTTCATTTTTTCGAGTATGTAATCTTTTCTTATGTGCTCGAGAGAAATTATTTCATTCATGCTTACTTAAAATTTTTGCCGAGGTGTTTTCTTAAATCACCATCAACGATCATAAATACTTTTTCTTTTAACGCCTGCAAATTATCTAAAGTCATTCCCTTTGTTTCAATGGGTTCATGAACTATGGCTCTTGCAATGCCAGGGCGGCCATACATTTTCCAGCCGTTAACATACAATATTTTCCAATTGTCGATCATTGAATACGGAACAATGGGAATCTGATTTTCTATAGCAAGTTTAAATGGTCCGTTTTTAAAATGGGTCATCAAAGGAGGATGATCATCAATTTTTCCTTCGGGGTAAATCACTACATCCAATCCGTTTTCCAATGCCTCTTTCGCCTTACTTAAACCTTTTAATGATTCACGAGGATTTTCGCGCTCCATAGAAATATCAAGCTTCTTAAAAAAAATATTGAGGAAAGGAATATTGTTGATCTCTGACTTGGCAACAAAACAAAAATTTCTTTTTACCGCCATTGTTGAAACAGGAATATCGAGATAACTAAAATGATTAGAGCAGAAAATATAGGGTTGATTTGTTTTCAGTTTGCTGCGTCGTTCAACGCGACAAATAATTCCTGTTAAGAAAAAAAGAATGTAAGCCCACACAACCCTCAACTTGTTTGCATAAGGAAACCATTGGGGACGCGAAAGAAAAATTGCAAACAACGGATAGAAAATAAAAAAGAACAAAGTGAAAATAATAAAGTACCACCAAGCCCATAGCACAGTGAGTGGATAGAGGATTTTTTTCACGGTCGCAAATGTAGGCATTGAGTTATGAGTTTTGAGTTCTGAGTTTGAGTTCTGAGTTTTGTTCCGAGTACTCGGGATGGGTTTTGAATTTTATTTGTATTTTGAAGTTTGAATTTTGAAAGTTAAAATTCGCTTGCTCTTAATTCATTTACTTTGCCCCACTATGGAAACCGTTGTAAGTGGTATAAGACCAACAGGCAATCTTCACCTTGGAAATTATTTTGGGGCAATGAAAAATTTTGTTGCAATGCAACAGGATTTCAATTCATTTTTCTTCATTGCCGACTATCATTCGCTCACTACACATCCGCACCCAAAAGATTTGCACGATACAGTGAGGCAGGTAGTGGCAGAATATCTTGCTTGCGGAATTGATCCCGAAAAATCAACCCTGTATTTGCAGAGTGATGTTCCCGAAACTGCAGAACTTTATTTGTTCATGAACATGCTCGCTTATGTAGGCGAACTGGAACGCAGCACTTCATTCAAAGATAAAATACGCAAGCACCCCGATAATGTAAATGCTGGTTTACTCACTTATCCTGTGCTGATGGCTTCAGATATTATTCTTCACCGTGCAGATAAAGTTCCGGTGGGTAAAGATCAAACGCAGCATTTGGAAATGACTCGTGATTTTGCGCAGCGCTTTAACCGCGTTTACGAAACTGAATATTTTCCACTGCCCACTGCATTTAATTTCTCTCAGGAGTTGGTGAAAGTTCCGGGCTTGGATGGCAGCGGCAAAATGGGAAAAAGCGAAGGCGAAGGCAACGCTATTTTTTTAATTGATGAGCCGGCGGCCATTCGCAAAAAAGTAATGCGCGCCTTAACCGACAGCGGTCCAAAAGAAATAAACTCGCAGAAACCCGAAGTGATTCAGAATATTTTTTTACTGATGAAATTGGTTTCTGCTGATGACACACTAAAGTTTTTTGAAAATGCTTTTAACAACTGCACCATTCGCTACGGTGATATGAAAAAACAATTGGCTGAAGATATTATTCACTTCACCACCCCTATCCGCGAAAAGGTGAATGCATATTATTCCGATGCTGCATACCTGCACAAAGTTCTTGCGCAAGGCGAAGAAAAAGCTCGCGCCAGCGCAGCTAAAACAATTAAAGAGGTGAGGGAGATTATTGGGTTTAGGAAATTTTAGTTCAATCAATTATTTTCCCTTTATATCAGGAAGTAAAACCGTTTCACCTGTGATCATGAATGACATTCGATAGAAATCAATGTTCTCAGCACTCCAAGGATCAGTCAACTTCCACTCTCTAAAAGTATCATTGCTTACCAAAAGACAATGATTGCGCTTCACGTATTGAATAATAAAAATGTCGGCAGGATTTTCAGCCGGCGCTTCCATGTAGTTCGCCAATTCCTTTAGCTCTTTCAATTTATCTGCATCAGCAATTCTATGTTTCAATGAAGCATCAACAATCACAGTTACCCCTGTAAAGCCAATCCGTTTTAATTCGTGAATAAGAATGATAATATTTTTAAGGTATGGTTTCGATTCAGCATTTCCTTTTGAGTTATATGCCACATTGCTTCCATCAATTACAACATCGCGTTCACGCAACTTGCTGGTTTCAAAATATTCTCCATCGCTGTAATAATGCCCATATTTTTTTATGCTTTCATTTTTGGTAATAAAGTGAATTACCGCACCACGATCATTCAATGTTGTTTCAAACCATTCCGGCATTTCTCCCGTATCTGCAAAGCGATATTCTTCCTTTCCTTTTTCAAAAAGCTCAGAGAGCTTATTGATCGAAACTTTTTTATCATCGGGCAACTTTGATAACAATACAAGAAGTATGCTCTCATCGATACTGCATTTCGCCGATGACTGAACAAATTTTAGATCCGTTAATTTATGGAAATCATCCCTATCACGCACTTTAAGTTCACGTGCAAGTTTCAAATCTTGTCCGCTATCAAACCCTCTTTGCATTGCATCCTGATAATCTTAAGCATTCTCAAATTTTTTGTCTCTGGCCACAACATACGTTTCGGCATCCGAAAAACCTTTGCTAATTGCTTCCTTATAATTATTATAAGATGAAAATCCTTTGGCACTGGCGTGCCTGTAAAGTTCATTAGGGTTAGCGAAAACAGCAGATGTTTCTTTACCATCTTTAATCATTTCAGCAAAGCCTTCGATATAACCACCATTTTTTATTTTTTCAAATTCCTGCTTATCGCTTATTGCAGCTTCTTTTACTAATTTAAAATCTTCATACTTCAAGAATCCACCTGCGAGAGCTTCATAATAATTTTGAGCATCGTGAAATCCGTTTTCGGTAGCGGTGAAATAATCTTCGAGCGTTTTATATCCTAATGTTTGCTGCTGAATTAAACCGCCATTGTGCACGACCGCAAAATAGTTTGACTGTGTATTTTCGGCTAATAAGAAAACTGATTTCTGGTGAACCAATTCAATGTAGCGATGGAAATCTTTTATTGATTCAAACTCTATCACGTTATCATTCTTTACAGATTTTACATTGAAGTATTGATAATTATTCTGTTTCATATTTTTATTTTTTTAGACGAGTAATATTAGGAAGAAAGAAAATCCTTGATTCAAAAAAAATTCAATTGCATCTTCAATCCACATCCAATTTTTTCTTAACTGCTTTTACTTCTGCATTTGCATCAGGCATTGTTCTAAGATCAGCTTGCGGAGGAACACGCACAATCATTACGGGAAAATAGCCATTGAATATAGGATTATCTTCCTTTGCTTTCATTAGTTTCTCCCAAGTATTGTCTGATAACACATTGTGAAATCGATAGTTTTCCCATAGCAATGAAATACTTAATGTTCCAATCCAAACCTCAGCGCTTACTTCATGATTTTGCATGTTGGAGATGTGCTTAAGCAAAATGTTGTTTTCTGCTTCCTTGTTTACTGCTTCTGCTAACGGCAACACTTCCTTTTCAAAGAATGATTTGGTGGAGGTTGTGTTGCTGCACACCAAATCAATCCACTCATTCATTTTATTTTGCCATGCCTCACCCACTTCGTTAAATCGCTTGCGAAGTACTTGAAGTTCAATAACCGAACAAAGGTTAACGTTAGAGAAAGTGAAGCAATGCTGAAGAAAAACAAGAGGATTATTTTTCTCTTGCTCTTCGAATATTTTGTAAAAGTCGTCGAGAAAAAATTCGAAGGTGAGAAAGAAGAGCGTAGGTTGTTCCTTCCTTTCGGGGTATTCTTTGTCGGCAGGAAAAATGCCTTGCAATGTTTTCGACATAGGATAATAAAAACCTTCTTCTTTCTCAGGGTCACTTATATCGGTTGGATAACTAAGGAAACAATACTCCCTGAAAACCGGTTCTAACTGTATCATTCCCATTTGCTTTGACTTTTCATAAGTTTCTTTATTGAGCTCAGCAAAAGTCTCATTTACAGTTTTTTCAACCTGTCTCATAAGCACAATATCCTGCTTCGATTTGCTTTTAATTTTTTTTAACTGCTTGTAACTCTTTAGAAGTAAGCTATAGTCAACTTTACTTTCTTCTTCGCCTGTTTTTTCACGTTTTTCTTTTTCGTCTTGCAATACCCGCACTCGAGTTTCAAACGTCATTGAATTGTGGAGATAAGCAAGATCAATGTGAATATACGAATCACCTGCCGAGCAAATTTCATTTGCAAGAATATAACCGAGCCGAAGAGCGATGGATTCACTCAGTGGCGAAATTTTACTCTTCATATCATTCACAACTATTGCTTTCATATTTATTTTTTTTCGAGGACCAAGATATAAATGATTGTTATTTTAAAAAGAACAATTGTTCTTCAACTCAACACACACGTTAAGCTATAAACTCAATAACTTATTGCAACATAAAAATAATTAACGCGTTGAAAAAACTTCGTTTAAAGTAATTGCGAACTCAACATTTTTCAGAAATAACTTCACTCTTCTTAAGTCGATATAAAGTATTTTACCAAATGATTTCTACTCTCTGTTTTTAAGTTTACATTTACTCATCAAATTTTTTTAAAATGAAAAATATTTTCTTTCTCATTCTTCTTTCAGTCATAATCACTCAATGCTATTCTCAAACTTCTGCAGTTGATTCTTCAAAACAATTTTTCATTCACAAAAAAACCAATTCGTTTTGGTACTTATATCCAATGCTGCAATGGGGAATAAGACTGGGATTTTAATAAAACTTTTTCATCTCCATCTTTTCATCCCAAAAAATCAAAACTTCTTCTTTCATTAATCCTTAATTCTTTTATCTTCACCGCAATAAATTTTTAACCCACAATTTCTCTCCCGAAATTTTACTGAATCAGCATGGCGAAGAAAGAATCAAAACTACCCCCTATCAAGCACGTTGCAGTTGCTGGTAACATAGGCGCAGGAAAAACAACACTCACTGCCTTACTTGCAAAACAATTTAAGTGGGAACCGCAGTTTGAAGATGTAGAGAACAATCCATACCTGTATGATTTTTATGAGAACATGCCGCGGTGGTCTTTTAACCTGCAGATATATTTTCTCAACTCGCGTTTCGGGCAAATAATTAATATTCAAAGAGGAGAACATACCGTTATAC
>JAJAYG010000015.1 GCA_026786335.1 Chitinophagales bacterium
AATACCATCCTTAATCATTGGCACTTTTACCACGATTGCGGGATGCAGGGCAGCTAATTTTTTGCCTTCCCTTACCATGCCATCAAAGTCAGTAGAGATCACCTCAGCACTTACATTTTTACCAACCAATTCGCAGATGGTAACATAGTGCTTGAGAATATTTTCTTCACCTTTAATTCCTTCCTTAGCCATCAGCGAAGGGTTAGTGGTTACGCCATCAAGAATCCCAAGATCATTGGCTTCTTTTATCTGGGCGAGGTTGGCGGTATCAATGAAAAACTTCATGGGGATTGAGATTAGAAATTAGAAAATGGTAAATAGAAAATAGAAAACTGTGAATGGCATTCGCCTAACTATTTTCTATTTTCCATTCTCTAATTTTTCAGTTAAAAAAAAGTGGGCAAGTTACTTCTATCGCACCGCTACAACCATCTACCCTTGCTGCCTTCCGACCCTGGGGGAGTTCAACAGGAGCTAGTCGTAGAAGGCTTGCCCGCTGCAAATGTAGGTTCGATTGATTCAATAATTTGTGAAAGGAAGAAAAAATAGTTTTGAACAGAATAGTTGATAGTCTTGTGCAAAAGAAAATTCAGTAATTCACGGTATTAAAAATGCAGATTAAGTTAAAAATTCACCAATTTTCGTTTTAACCCAATGCAATTTTACATTTTTCATTTTACATTTTCATTTCACCAAATTTCACATTTGCTAAATTGAGTGATTGGTATATCTTTGCGACCCTCTAAAAAAAGAAGTATATGGACGCAATTAAATTTTTTCACCAACAAGTAACAGTTAAAAAGGCATTGCCTGATTTTAAAGCAGGTGATAACATTACTGTAAACTATAAAATTACTGAAGGAAACAAGGATCGTATTCAGGCATTTAAAGGTGAGGTAATACAGATCAAAGGTGATGGCTCAACCAAAACTTTTACTGTTCGCAAAATTTCTAATGGCGTTGGTGTAGAAAGAGTATTTCCAATGAATTCACCCAGCATTGATAGTGTTGATCTTAACAAACACGGTAAAGTTCGCAGAGCACGTATTTATTACCTGAGAGATTTAACCGGCAAGAAAGCCCGCATTAAAGAGAAGCGTATGAACTTGATGGTTGATGCTGTTAAAGTTGTTGCTGAACCTGCAAAATAGTTTAACCTAAATTCAAATATTTAAATCCTTCTGTTTTTTGCAGAAGGATTTTTTTATGCCTGAGATACAAGCTGCCTTTTATAAAGCTGAATGGTGTTTTCTAATCCCAAATAAATTGCATCACACACCAATGCATGCCCAATAGAAACTTCTTTGAGCGAAGGAATATTTTGCTTAAAGAATTTCAGGTTATCCAGATTCAAATCGTGGCCGGCATTAATTTCAATTCCAATTGCATCAGCAACTTTTGTAGCGGCAATATATTTTTCAATCGCCTTCTTATTATCAAAAGAAAATTCCTCGGCATAAGAACCGGTATACAATTCAATTCTATTTGCTCCAGCATTTTTTGCGCCTTCAACTTGCGCCGCAATGGGATCAACAAATAATGAAACGCGAATGCCGGCATCTCTAAGTTGCTTAACCACATCAGTTAAAAAAGATTTCTGATCAATCGTATTCCAACCTTGATTGCTCGTGATTACATCAACTGCATCGGGAACCAAAGTGCATTGCGCCGGCTTTACTTTCAAAACCAGATCAAGAAATTTTTGATTGGGAAATCCTTCGATATTGAATTCGGTAGTAACCACTTCTTTTAAATCCAACACATCCTGATAGCGAATATGCCTTTCATCGGGGCGGGGATGAACCGTAATTCCATCGGCACCAAATCGTTCACAATCTTTTGCGGTTTTTAAAATGTCGGGCAAGTTTCCGCCGCGGGCATTGCGCAATGTTGCAAACTTGTTTATGTTGACTGAAAGTTTAGTCATGAGTTTTTCCTTTCATAAAAAATCACAACCCAATCTGATAACCCAAGCCCCAGATAAATTCAAATGCACCAAAAGAATGGTTGGCTGTACCATCACCAACCACCAATACATTCATGTAATCAGCATAAGCGCATTTGACTCCACCCTCAAGATAAAGATGATTGAAAAAAGTAAATCGCAGATCACCTTCCACGCCAATCATCCAACCGGCAACGTGGTATTTATTATCGAGTCGCGTTCCGAAAATGGTAACATCAGTTTTTGGAATCACTGTTCCCGCGCCGGCTTTTCCGAATGCAGTGACGTCAAATTTATTTCGGTGAAATAAAGATGCGGAAGTAAAATAATTGATGAGATAAAAGTTAGCACCGTTTGTATGTTCAAACTTGAGGAAGGCAGGATTGATCAAAGTGTCCTGATCGAAATATGATTCACCGATATTTCCTTTGATATGAACAAATTGCGAATCAGTCATTACATATTTGGCGTGGTCAAAATTTATTTCGATTCCCGAATGAGGTTTGTTTTTGAAGAACCATCCGAGGCGATAAGAATATTGCGGAATGGCAAAGTCAGTAATTTTAAATGAGATGGCTTCGTAATTCGGGCGGTCATGTGCTTTTACATCATAAAGTTTAAAATCATATCCTGCTGTTGGGTCGCTGAAATGTAAAGTGCTGCGTGTGAAATAATCTTTATTCCATCCCCATGTAAAATAAACCTGGCGTGTTTTTTTCTTTTTTTAAGATTCCTGTGCATGAAGAAAAAGAATTACGAAGAGCAGCATCAAAATCAGCAACAAAGTTTTGAAGCAATTGTTATAAAACATTCAGCAAATGAAAGAAAGAAATTTTTAATGACAGTTGAAAAGCTTCATTTGCACACTCTTCGCAGCTATTTTTGTCAATTACATTTGCCAAAAATCTTGTTACATGAATCGGTTTATTACACTTTCAGTTTTCATTCTTGTGCTTTCCTTTTCCGCTGTTGCCCAAAATAAGATCCTTGTATTTCAAACTGATTTTGGATTAAAAGATGGTGCTGTATCAGCAATGAAAGGTGTTGCAATGGGTGTTTCAAGTGATCTAAAAATTTTCGATCTCACACATGAAATTCCGGCCTATAATATTTGGGAAGCATCTTACCGCTTAATGCAAACTGCTTTCTATTATCCAAAAGGAACTGTGTTTGTATCAGTGGTTGATCCGGGAGTTGGTTCTTCGAGAAAATCTGTAGTGTTGAAAACATTGAACGGCGATTTGTTTGTTTCACCCGACAATGGAACGCTAACACTTATTTCAGAAAAACTGGGTATTGATTCCATTCGTGAAATTGATGAAACAAAAAACCGTTTACCCGGTTCAGAAGCATCTTATACTTTCCACGGGCGCGATGTTTATGCTTATACAGGTGCACGACTTGCCGCCGGAGAATTAAGGTTTTCTGATGTGGGTCCGCTTCTTCCATCAAAGGTTGTTTCGATTGAATATCAAAAGCCAACTCTTGAAAACGAAACTATTAAAGGCAACATTCCAATTCTTGATATTCAGTATGGAAATATCTGGACTAACATTGATGCTGCAATTTTCAAACAACTCAATCTGAAATACGGCGAAGTGCTTTCAGTTGAAATATTTCATAGCGGCAAATCGGTTTACAAAGGAAACATGCCTTACGTCACAACATTTTCTGCTGTTAAAAATGGAGCTCCGCTTTGTTACCTCAATAGCTTACTTAATATTTCATTTGCACTTAATGAAGCCAGCTTTGCTGAAATAAATCATGTTGCGAGCGGACCTGAATGGAGCGTGGTAATTAGTAAAGCAGTAAAAAAATAATAATCCTATTTCTATCTCAATAAACCCCTCAACATATTTTTCAATATAAAAACCACAACCCCAAATTATGAAACCAATTTACTTGCTTTTATTTTCAGTTATTTCTCTTTCTGCTTTTGCACAAGATATTAATGTGAGAGGCAGAGTGCTCGATGCAATCACCAATGAAGGCATCATAGGTGCTACCATAAAAATTAAAGATGGAACTACCGGTGCTGTTACTGACGTTAACGGAAATTTTTCTTTGATGTCAGTTAAAGGAAGCACCCTCGAAGTGAGTGCAGTTGGATACAAAGCGGCAGAAGTTGCTGCTCAATCTTCAGTTTCCATTTTACTTAGTTCAAGTGTAAATGATTTATCGAACGTTACAGTTATTGGAACGCGTGATGTGAATCGTTCCGTTGCGAACTCACCGGTTCCAATAGATATCATCAATCTTAAAACTGCTACCAAACTTTCTCCGCAACTTGATTTGAATCAGATGCTAACTTATCTGGAGCCCTCATTCAATTCAGTGCGGCAATCTTCTTCCGATGGAACAGAACATATTGATCCGGCATCATTACGCGGCCTTGGCCCCGATCAAACATTGGTTTTGATCAATGGAAAAAGAAGACACAACACTTCACTCTTAAACAATCAGGGAACATTTGGAAATGGAAGTGTTGGAACAGATTTGAATACCATTCCTTCATCTGCGATTGACCACATCGAAATATTACGCGATGGTGCATCGGCACAATATGGAAGTGATGCAATTGCAGGAGTCATCAATATTGTTCTCAAGAAAAACACAAATACGCTGAATGCCGGGCTTAGTGGTGGCATCACTTCTTTAGGTGACGGGGCAACAAGTGCACTCAATTTAAATTGGGGTGGCAACCTTGGCAAAAATGGCGGTTTCCTTAATCTCACCGGCGAAGTTTATTACAGAGGAAAAACTTCACGCACACAAAACCACAACCTCATCATTTTTGATCAGTCGGCACTTGGAAATTATTTCGCTTATGCTTTCGCAAATGATTCTGCAATCTCACGTGCATACGATGATAGTGTTCTTGCTTCTCAAAATCTCACCCGCGACGATTTTAATTTTCAGGTTGGCGATGCACAAATAAAAAACGGAAGTGCTTTCTACAATCTTAGTCTTCCTTCATCAAACGGGCGAATGGAATTTTATTCGTTCGGCGGATTCAGTTATCGTGATGGTGATGGATTTGGTTTCAGAAGATTACCCAGCGAATACGAAAATATGGTCTACTCTATTTTTCCAAACGGCTTTCAACCCAATACAGGTTCACACATTTACGATGAATCTTTTGCTGCAGGACTTCGCCTGAAAACAGGTGAATGGAACTGGGACATCAGCAACACGCTAGGCGATAACCGCTTTGATTTTTTTGTGAATAATACTGTGAATGCCTCTATGCAGGGCGCAAGTCCAACTTCGTTTTCGGCAGGTGGCCATGAGTTTTTGCAGAACACAACCAATATTGATTTGGATCGCAACTTTAAGAACGTACTGAAAGGATTTAATCTTGCATTTGGCGGTGAGTTCCGCTACGAGCAATATCAAATTCGCGAAGGGGAAGAAGCATCTTGGAAAAATTTCGGACTCACTACGCTTCCCGATGGAACAGTTGAAGACACCCTCGGTCTTGCAGGAGGATCGCAATCATTCCCTGGCTTTCAGCCATACAATGCAGGCAAACACAGCCGCACCAATGGTGCTTTGTATGTTGATGGTGCGCTGCAGATTACTGACAAGTGGTTGATTGATGCTGCCGCCCGATTCGAAAACTACAGTGACTTTGGAAGTGCAGTGAGCGGTAAAC
>JAJAYG010000016.1 GCA_026786335.1 Chitinophagales bacterium
AGTTTCAACGAAGGCGGATACAACTCACAACTCTTTTTACAACCCATGTTTTTTATTTCTCAATGAAGTTTCAAGATTCCACTCAACTTTATTTTCAAATGCAGCTTGCCTCACATTGCAATCATTTTTCAAACATACTTTACATGAATGAGGAGGAACACATGCATTGGTATGAATAAAAAACTCCAGCGGATTGCTCACTACATTTTCAACTTCACGATTCATTGCCTCCACTTGATCATGTGCTTCTTTTACATTGTAATACCATGGCACTGTAAAATGGCAATCGATGTGTAACACGCTGCCGTATTTGATTACGCGCATGTTATGCAGATCAATCCATGATTCTCTTCGGTGAAGATTTAGGTGCGAAATAATTTTTTTGAGCAAATCATAATCAGCTTCATCCATAATTCCTGCAATTGCTTTTCGCACAAGGCGATAACCGATGATGCTGATAAAAATCCCCATGCCGATTGCAACAAGGTTATCCAGAATGGTGAAGCCGGTAAAATGAATTACAACCAGCGCAAAAATAATTCCCCCTGTGCTCCATGCATCAGACTGCAAATGTTTGCCGCTTGCTGTAAGTGCGAGTGAATCATTTTTCTTTCCCTGCCGCTCACAAATAATTCCCAGAGTAAAATTTACTGCTCCGGCAGCAGCTATGATCATGATACCGGTGTTGAGTTGTTGTAAATGATGAGGGTAAAAAAAACTATAAATTGTTTTTCCAATGATCACGATTCCTGCAATCAATATCATAGTTCCCTCAATGCTTGCCGAAATAAATTCAATCTTTCCATGGCCATAAGGATGGTCTTCATCCCTTGGTTTAGCTGCGAAATTTAAACTGTACAAACCAATAATGCCTGCAATCACATTCACAATACTTTCTAATGCATCGGTTAGAATTGCATTCGATTTAGTGAGCAGAAATGCAGCAAACTTTGCAGTTAGCAATAGAAAGCCCGCGATTACTACAACCCGCTGGAGTTTTATGTTGTTGTTGTTTTTCACAATTGAATTAATGAATTAATTTTTTGAACTTGATATAGAAAGGAACCATAAAGATTTCTCAGGTCTTCTTTCTAAGATGAATGATTTTTTGTAGTTCCTCTACATCGGCTTTATCTTTAAGCAACCGCTCAGCAATTTATTAATAATCAAATGATCAAGGTGAAGTACCGGAATGCGAAGCGATTCAATTGTAAAATATACCTGACTGATGCTTGCTTCATCAAATTTTAGCCCGGCAACCCGGGTGATAAAATCAATGCGTTCAGGAGGATCGCCTATTTGAAATACAACGGGCTGAGTAAAATCATTTTCTAAAGGTTCACAAATATCGTCTTCATCCAAATTTATGCTTTGAAGAACTGGAAGCAATTTCTCTTTATTCCGATTGTCGGGCTTGAGCCAAATATCCAAGTCATCAGTTGTTCGCGGATAGCCGTGATAAATTACTGCATAACCTCCGATAAGAATAAATTCCACTTTCGCCTCCATCAGTTTGATGACTATTTGCCGGTGCTGCTTAAGAAATATTTGCATTATTTGCCAAAAGTGATGCGGTGATATTTTTTTCCCTGGCTTAATTCATCCTTATAAAAAAGTTTAAGCATTGAAGTTACAGAAGCAATACGCTCTTCGGGGCTCATTGAAAGTCGCTGCTTTCTCGTAAATTCTTGTGCTTCATCAAAAGAATTAAAGAAGGTGATTCTTTTTTTGGTTGTAGGAGTGTATAGAATTTCAGGTTCATTAAAATTTTCTTTCTCATCATTTTCTTCTTCCATTATTTATTTTGTTTTGGCAAATGTAAAGATAGTGTGAAATGAAAACTTTGAATGATTGATTTGTTTATTGTTGTAAAAGTTCTTCCCTAAAAATCGCAATACTCAACTCAGCAAATTACATTTGTGCGAAATATATTTCATCAATGAATTTAAGTGAACATGAGATCCTGCGCCGCCAGGCATTGCAGGAATTAATTGAAATGGGAATTGATCCATATCCCGCTGAAGGATTTGAGGTGAATGGCTATTCAAAAAATATCATAGCCGAATTTGAAAAAGATCCATTGCCATTTGAAGGGAAAACTTTTTCAATTGCAGGCAGAATCATGAGCAAAAGAATTATGGGCGGTGCTTCTTTTTGCAGCATCAATGATTCGAAAGGAAAAATTCAGGTCTACTTAAAGAAGGATGAGTTGTGCCCCGGTGAAGATAAATCGCTCTATGAAATTGTTTGGAAGAAGTTACTTGACCTCGGTGATTTTATTGGTGTAACCGGTTATGTTTTCAGAACCAAAACAGGTGAGGTTTCTATTCATGCGCAATCGTTTAAACTACTGAGTAAATCTTTAAAACCATTGCCGGTTGTTAAAGAAAAAGAAGGAGAAAAATTTGATGAAGTAACCGATATTGAATTGCGTTACCGCCAGCGCTATGTTGATTTGAATGTGAATCAGCACTCGAAAGAAATTTTTTTACAGCGCTCAAAATTGGTAGAAACCATGCGGCAGTTTTTGTTGGAACGCGAATATGTAGAAGCTGAAACCCCCATTCTGCAACCGATGTATGGCGGTGCGGCAGCAAGACCATTCACCACACATCACAACACACTCGACATGACTTTGTATTTACGCATTGCCAATGAGTTGTATTTAAAACGATTGATCGTTGGTGGTTATGAAGGAGTGTTTGAGTTTGCAAAAGATTTTAGAAATGAAGGCATGGATCGGTTCCACAATCCAGAATTTACCATGCTTGAATTGTACGTTGCGTATAAAGATTATGAGTGGATGATGAATCTGGTGGAAGAAATGGTGGAACGTGTTGCGCTTAATCTTCATGGCAAAACACAAGTTCAGGTTGGCGAAAATTTAATTGACTTCAAGCG
>JAJAYG010000017.1 GCA_026786335.1 Chitinophagales bacterium
AACAATCATCCCCTCCCTTTGAAAAAGGGAGGGGATGACTTCGAACGCAGTGAGAAGTCAGGGGAGAGTTTAATTGCCTGAGAAAAATATTTTGAAGAATAAAAAGTGATCGGTGAATTCATACAAGAACTCTCCCATGATTATTCGCTTCGCGAACAATCGTCCCCTCCCTTTGAAAAAGGGAGGGGATGACTTCGAACGCAGTGAGAAGTCAGGGGAGAGTTTCTATTCTTTAAAAAAATTAATTCGCTTTAAGGAATGTTGCCTGAAACAACTCTCCCATGATTATTCGCTTCGCGAACAATCATCCCTCCCTTTGAAAAAGGGAGGGGACGACTTTGAACGCAGTGAGAAGTCAGGGGAGAGTTTTTTGATGGCTTAGAAATAAATGAGAAGCTACGTGAGAGTTTCCCACCCAATAAAAAACCCGTTACGAGTTTTCGCAACGGGTTTTCTTTTCCATTAAAATTATTTAGTGCTGAATTATAAATCGCTTATTGAGTGATGAATTCTTCAATTCAATATTTACAATGTAAAGTCCATCATCAGCTTTGTTCTTCAAGGAAATTTCTTTCTGAACTCTACCATTCACAACAGAAATATTTTCGGCATCAATCACCTGACCAATTGCATTAGAGATCGTAAGTGTTCCTTCATCATTAACATTATTCTGAAGATCGAATGAGAGCGTAAATGTTCCATTGTTTGGATTTGGATAGAGTGAAACTTCATTCTTCTCACTTGGCAAAAGATCAGCATTCAAATATTGTATGCAATGAATCTCTAAGTCATATGTTCCTTCAGCAGATATATATCCTTCAACTACAACATAAAACGTTGCAGGATAAGTTGACACGTTATATACAATTGAATCATTATTGCCTGAACAATCAGGGCCACTATTATTGTTACTTTGAATATGCCCTAATGTGTCGTTAAGCAAATGCAAATAAGTATTTAAATCAGTAGTTGTACAGGTTGAAACGTGCAATTCGCAAATTGTATCTGTAGTTATTTTGTAATAACTATCAGGTGATGTTTGTGGATTTATACCTGTGTAATTACTCGTCCAGCAATTTGAAGCTTTATTGTTGTTCGTTGTGTAATACGGTATTGAAGGAACAATGATTGGATTATCATAGGTGTTTCCTAAAGGTGCAGGTTTCACTTTTACAAAATCAGAACTTGAAGGAACTGTGCTGTTACCACAATGAACATTGCAGCGATAATATCGTGAGGTTGTTACTCCAACATCTGTTGCGGTTGTGCTGGTTGCACCTGAAATATCTGTCCAGTTACTCACTCCGTCTGCCGACCATTGCCATTGATAAGTTTGATTTATTCCCGAAGAATAACCACTCAATGTCAAACTAATATTTACCGGTGTTGAAGTTGAGCATATACTGTCAATAGAAGCTGTTGCAACTCCTGCAGTAGGCGGATCGGTACAAACTGCAATCGCAGTAATATTCACTAAGTAATCTTCTGTTTCTCCCCAGGTATAAGTACCGCAAGAACTTGGTATGGTATCTCCTTCTTCAAGCACTATCCGCATACCGGTAATGCCTTGCAATGCATTGGCCGGTACCAAAATATTTCCATTGGGAATAGAATAAAGTGAAGTGGTGGGGCCATAAGTATAAACTGTTTCGCCAGCATCGGTAAATAATCCATTATGATTGTAATCTATAAATACTGCAACTTTTGATGGAAAGAATTGTCCGCTGTCGCATGATCCGTTTGCGATGTGAATTGAGGTAATGCCATTTAAAACAATATTCGCTTCAGCCAATGATGTGTAATCAGTATATGATTCACATTGACTAAGGTTTGAAATCGATGTTAGGTTAGAAAAAATAACTGTATCAATTTTTGTATCGGTACTGCTTGATGCATGTGAATCGCAATAGCAATTATAAAATAAATTCATTTCTACTTTTAACGTGGTTGAATTGGTAACAGCTCCGCCATTGGAGCAGGTAACTTTGCATCTGTAGTAAAGTGCTGAGCATTGAGATGCAGTATAAGTTTGCAAAGTGGCTCCTGAAATAGTTGAAAAATTAGTTCCATCTGTTGAACTCTGCCACTGGTAAGTTAATCCTGTTGCAGAAGGATAGCTGGATAGCGAAAGCACAAATGGTTCATTGCAACAAACAGAATCTTGAGTTGAAAGTGTTGATCCAATTACCGGTGCACCGCTACAAGGTGAAACTGCTGTAACGTTAATCAGATAATCTTCAGTTTCTCCTCTGGTATAATCACCGCAATAAGTTGGAACAGCAGGGCCTTGCTGAATAATAACCCGCATTCCTGTTAACCCCGCAAGTGCGGCACCCGGTACAAAAAAAGTAGCATCGGGGATACTATGCACATCTGTTATTGGTCCATAAAAAGTAACAAGCTCGTTGGTTTGAGAAAATGTTCCGTCGTGATCATAATCAATATACACAGCTGAATAAGCGCCTTGCTCTTCGCCAATGCAAGAGCCATTTGCAATGTGAATGCTGTAAGGTTGTCCTGGTGTAACAGAAGTTGAAAGTGCAGTGTAATCAGTATAGCTCTCGCATAAAAACGGATCGGTGCCTGTGTTAATACTACCAAATTTTACCGAATCAATTTTTGTGTCTTCACTTGTAGAGGCATAAGAAGCACAGTAGCATTTGTAATAAGGTTGAAGTGTTACAGTTACCGGAGTTGATTCTGCATTGCCGCCTCCGTTTGAACAGGTGACTTTGCATTTAAAATATTTGGTTGCTGTAATTGAGGTGGTATATGTAGCATTGGTGGCTCCTGAAACATCGGTATAAACAATTCCATCAGTTGAAGATTTCCATTGGTATGTTAATCCTGCGCCAACAGAAATATTTGACATTGATAAAGTAAAATTCACGCTCTTGCAAACAGGATTGGCTGTAGATAAAGTAACTCCTGCATTTGGTGTTCCGCTGCAAGAAGCAGCATCCAGCGTGAGCTGAATATTTGGTCTCATTTTATTAAGCACTCCATTATCGGTAGGTGCTGTAATATCCTGATACCAAATCTGGCATTGGTTATTGGTGGTTTTATTTAACCTGAAATCTTTTGCATGCGCCATCTCGCCGCCATTTGCTCCGTAATTTGTTTCCACCATCACAATCAGGTCTGTGCTTGAAGGAAGATTGAGTGTGGTGTTTAATGTTACTGTAACCCAACCATTGATGAGCATTCCGGTGGTAATATTTCCGCTCCAGACTGTTGTTGCACCTGTTGTTTCAGTTGCATAAGTTGCAGTAGTGAGTGAGGTTGCAGCAGTTGTTTTCATTTTAATTACCACAGGCGTACTTGTGGCAGCGTCAACCGAAGAGTTGAGGTAGAAGGCAACCTTTGTAATGTTCCCTGTTATTCCAATTTCTGAACTGGTATAAAGTGCTTCAGTTCTTTCATACCCATAATAGCAACCATAAGGCCTGCGATCAGTACTGTCACTTTGATTGTTAGAAGGAATTGTAACTACCTGAGCGTTCAAGGCTGAAACAGTAACAAACATTAAAACCGAAAAAATAAATTTGGTAATTAAAGAAGTTGTAATTGATAGATTCATAAAATAAAATTTTGTGTTATTGGTAGAATTAAAAATCTGGTGTTAATAGGGTTAATCTACAGTGCGTAGATACAATGATTTAAAATGATAAAAAAATGATTTTCCCACTCTTACCGCAGTAACTGCTCTTAAAATAGTCAATCACGATATTGGTGATTTTAATATGCTTTTATGTTACAAAAATTAATAGATGAAAGCTAATGAATCACCTCAATCTTTTGAATCGATTTTTGGTTTCCTGAATACAAACATAAATAATAATTCCCTGCTGAAAGATTTTTAAGTTCAACCTCTTTGGAATAAATCCCGTTCGGAATATTTATTTCATTGCCCGATCTCACAATTGTTCCTATTTCATTTCTCAAAGTCCAGTAAATATTATGTTCGGGTAATGAAGTAATGAAATACAGTTTTTCATTTACAGGATTGGGATAAACTTTTACCTCAAGATCATTTAAAACAATTTTAGAGTTATCAGATAAATAGAATGCACTATCAAGAATAATATCTTCGTCTCCCGGCTGATACTTCATCATGTAAAATCTGCAACTCATCATTTCCTCGAGTGTGCTTTCACCTGCACCCACATCTATCGGCGGATTGTTTGGGTTGTTCGGATTATTGGTTGTGTTGTCGTAAACCCCGGTGCCATAAAAAGTAGCACCCGCACCTATCTTTAAAATCTTAGGAAGGTAATAAGCGAGTTGCCAGTTAAAATTCCATTCAGGAATATAGACCATATTGGTGCTGTCATCAGGTGCATTTGCCAGCATTACCTTAAATGATTTACCGAGCAAATGCATGTGTGGCTGCAATGCAATCAGTGATTGATCGAAGTTTACTGCTGTAGATGTTTCGTAAAAAGTTTTGTATTGATCGGCAGGTATTAGAAAAGGAGGATTTAATAATGATGGTACATGCCAATGCAACAACCTGTAGTTTCCAATAGCTCTGGGATTGGGTTCATTTGAATCAACAAACTTAAATCGCACTTTGGTGCTGTCAACAACACCGATGTTACCGGGTGCATAATGAATTGAAACAATGTAATCTGCCCCCGGAGGCATTTCTAATCCCATATTCGATGGAAATTTGGTTGCAGAATTTCCGGGCCCCCACACCATCAATGTTTGTGTATAAGGACTAACGCCTCCCATGCTTGCACCAGGAAAACCCGGCTCCAAAGTTTCAAGATCATAATCCCACGATACATTTGAGGTATCCTGAAATATAAAAATGTGATGCACTGCAGATGGCGCTCCGGGAATTATCTCAATCTCATTCAGCAATTTTGTTTCGGAATAATTGGAATGAATTACGAAACCACGATAGGTATCATAATCATTGTTTAATGTATAGGTTGGGATCTTAATGGAGTCGTCAATATTTTTTAACTCTTAAGTTGCTAAAGAATAATCGGGCATTGGGGGCGCAAGACTTAAATCACCAGATGGCATTCCGCCATTTACCCAATCATTAATGGCACCTAGTTCATAATCCGACAGAACTCTTTCATAGGCAAAATGACTGAAGTTTGGATCGGCAGGCCATGGCGGCATCTTGCTCGCATTCACATCTGCCTGCATTTGAAATCCATTGTCTACAGCATCAGCAAAAGTCATTAACGCAAATGGTGCAATGCCGCCATCGTGATGGCAGTTAGTGCAGTTGTTGTAAAGAATGGTTGCAATGGAAGTACTCCAATCGGGAGTTTGAGATTGGGATTGAAATGAAATGCATCCAATAAAAAACAGGAGTATAATTTTTTTCATTCAGTATGCTTAAAGAAAATTTTCTATCACTTTAATACGACGAAAATAAATGAAATAAGGGGAGTAAACAAAATTGGAATCGAAAGCAGATTCAATTCACAAGTAGTGTTTCAAATTTTATTTCTCTCATGCAATTCTCTGAGTGATAAAGCTCTCAGCTTTGGTGCAAACACCGATGTAAAACCAACGATCAAAATCGTCATTACTCCACCGAAAATTACTGATGGAACCAATCCCATAAATTTTGCAGCAGCACCACTTTCAAATGCGCCCATCTCATTTGATGAGCCAATGAAGATGCTGTTGATGGCCGAAACTCTGCCGCGCATGTGATCGGGTGTTATCAGTTGCAAAATAGTTCCGCGAATAATTACGCTGATGTTGTCAAATGCACCGGAGAGAAAAAGCAAAAACAGGGAGAGATAAAAATTCTTTGACAGCGCAAACAAAATCATGCATGACCCAAAACCCACGAGCGCAATCAATAAATTTTTTCCTGCCTTATTCATTGGCGGGCGATGCGCAATAAATAATCCCATGATGATGGAACCAAAAAACGGAGCAGCACGCATTACTCCCAAACCTTCGGGGCCTACTTTTAAAATATCGCTGGCAAAAACAGGAAGCATGGCAACAGCGCCGCCAAATAAAACAGCAAACATGTCGAGTGATAATGCACCCAACATTATTTGATTGCCGAATACAAAACGAATTCCGGTAGTTAAACTTTCAAAAATTGTTTCTTGCTTATCACTCACCGGCAATGGCCTGCGTTTGATGAATAAAAATAAAATTAAAGTAGAAAACATGAGCGCGCACACTATAGCGTATGCAGCAGTAATTCCAACAAAGCCATAGAGCAAACCACCCGCAGCCGGACCCGCAACTGCTGCCATGTGCCACGTGTTTGAATTCCAGGTTACCCCATTGCTGTACAACTCGCGCGGAATCAACTGCGCTAAAAATGCTGTGATAGCAGGCGCAACAAATCCTCTTGCAATACCGGTGATGGCGATAATGATGTAGATGGGATATACGTTGTGATGATCGAGCACATGCACAAAAGGAAAAGTAAAACTCATTAAACACACTGCACAAAAAAGATAGAGCGTAGTAAATACAAGCACTAATTTTTTTCTTTCAATGGTATCTGCTGCATGCCCCCCATAGAATGAAGTGACAATAAAAGGAAGTACTTCTGCCAAACCAACCAGCCCCAGCGCAAACGGATCTTTGGTAAATTCATATACCTGCCACCCCACAATTACACCCTGCATCTGCCACGCCATGGTTAGGCACATGCGCGCGAGTAAGTACCATCTGAAATCTTTTATTTGTAACGATGCATAAGGTTGATGCGGAGCCGACATGTTGTGAGTGCAAAGTAAATTGCCGGCGCTCTTAGTTTTTGTTTGAAGGGAAGGGAATTGTGAACACGGGAATTTGAGAAGAAGATTTGCGATTATTTATTCCTTCACAAATTTTGCTGCGTACGAATTTTTTTCTGATAAAATATTCATCAAATAAATACCCTGCGAAAATGCGCTTACATCAATGGAACAATTTCCATTTAAAAAATTTTCCTTTTGCTCGCTTAATATTTTACCCGAAATATCAGTGATGGTAATTGTAACCCGATTGTTTAAAGTTTTGGTAGTTGTGATTGTTAAAAGATCACTTGTTGGGTTAGGGAAAATGTTGAAGGCGATGTTGTTGTTAATGTCTGTGATGGAAACTGTTCCTTCACCAAATAATCGAGATACCATTAAACTACTTTCGTCATTTCCGGCAATTAATATCTTCCCATCGTTCTGTAATCGAATTGGAAACTCACCATATGAAGAAATACTATCAATTTGTCCGACACCCAAATTGCCAAAAGTAGAATCAATATTTCCGTTATAAAGGTATCTAAAAACTAAAATTGAATTACCATCGCTTTTTGAAATTAACAAATCATCATTAGGTTGAAGAAATGAACTGAAGGGGCCACCATAAGGTCCATCTTGAGGAATCAAGTATCCTCCATTTCCATAAGTTGAATCAATAGAACCATCTTCATTGATTCGAAAAACTCAGCGAAATCTGGAGAGAAACGTGCGCCGTATGCAAGAATTTTATGGTCCTTTTGCAGGAAGAAGTCCCGATAAAAAAAATGAACAAGGTAAGTAATGGTCCCACTGCCACCGAAGGAAGAATCAATATTACCATCGGATAAAAGTCGAGAAAAATTCAAATAAATATTTGTATCAAGGTTGCCATAATAATAGTATGCACACAAAACTTTATTTCCTTCAAGTGAGGCAATAGTTGGTTCCCCATTCAAGTGACCATTGTCGAAAAATTTTTTTCCGTCAATTGCAAAACTACTATCAATGCTGCCATCTGTATTAAACCGCATAAAGGAAACCTGACTTGAATTACTATAATCGCCCATTGCAATCAGTAATTTATGATCTTGTTGAATCGCGAAATCATTAGGGGTAATTCCGTCGTAGCCATAATCAAAAGCATGTTCAAATACTCCTTCAATACCATAAGAAGAATCAGGAGTTCCATCAGATTGAAATTTGATTATCGCAAAGCTGGAGCCATTAAAATGTAAATCTTCATAGTGATGTTGTCCCGTGTATTGTTGTTAAACAACATAAACAGCATCTGAATCTTGAGCCATCATTACATATCCATTTTCGACTTGCGGATTTGGTAAATAAAAACCGTTCGATGAAAAAGATGAATCCAAAGAGCCATCAAAGTTTTCCCCGCCGCCGAGTCTCCGCCCAAAGCTTTGTGCGTGTGCGCGGGACTCGGTGAGTGTGAAATAAGTTTTCATTAGTTATTATTTAAGGGGGAGGAAATAATGAAGCTAAACTAAAAAAAATTAACATAGAATCTCAAATTTAATTTAGCAATTAATTCACGCGGTAACTTTCCCATAAACAAAAAACTCCCACACCGTGAGAGTTTTATTAAAATCATTAGCATTAAAAATCAAATGTGCATCATCGCCTTCTTCGCCAGCAACTGATCTTTTGATTCTACATGCTCAGGGTCGGGCACGCAACAATCAACAGGGCAAACAGCAGCGCATTGCGGCTCTTCGTGAAAGCCCTCGCACTCGGTGCACTTGCTGGGAACAATAAAATAAAGATCTTCGCTCACAGGAGGAAAACGCTGCTCGGCATCTACTGATGTTCCGTCAATTAAATTCACCGGGCCCTTAATCGTTGTGCCATCCATCATCGCCCACTCGGCACCGCCTTCGTAGATTGCATTGTTAGGACATTCGGGCTCACAGGCACCGCAGTTAATACACTCTTCGGTAATTATTATTGCCATTGCAGATTAGTTTTACAGGAGGCAAATTTAGAAAGTAATACACTGAATAAAAATTATTGTGAAATTATTTTTTACGAATCAATGGCTGCGTTGCCAAATAGTTAAATGGTTGCCTGCCTGATTAAAAGCACAACACTAATTATTTACCAAACAATTTAACCACATAACCATTCAACCATTTTACTGTGACTCTTGAACAAAGAATAAAAATACTCACCACCCTCAAAATATTTCTTAGCAATGGAAATGAAGAACTGCAGCGTGTGATTGAAAAAGCATACCAGCACAACAAATGGTTTACGCACGAGAACACAACACTTGCACTCAAAAATATTTGTGATGAATTCTTAAGCGAAGAAAAAATTCGTGAGTGGTTGCTGAAGTATGAAATCAAAGAAGAGGAGTCATCTAAAATAATTGGAATCGTGATGGCAGGCAATCTTCCGCTTGTTGGCTTTCATGATTTTATGTGTGTGTTTATATCGGGAAATAAATCGCTCATCAAACTCTCCTCAAAAGATGATGTGCTTTTTCCTTTCATTCAAAAAAAACTTTTAGCGATGGATGAAGAGCTGAAACATTTGATTTCATTTACCGAAATTTTGAAAGGAATAAATGCAGTAAATGCAACCGGCTCCAATAATTCTTCCCTCTACTTTCAATATTACTATGGAAAGTATCCTCACATCATTCGCCGCAGCAGAAGTTCTGTGGCTGTGTTAGCCGGCATTGAAACAAAAACTGATTTAGAAAATTTGGGCTTCGATATTTTCAGCTACTTCGGGTTGGGTTGCCGAAATGTTTCTAAACTTTTGGTACCACGTGGTTACAATTTTAATTTCTTTTTTGAGTCGCTGGAAAAATATGCAGAGATTAGGAACCACAACAAGTACAAAAATAATTTTGATTACAACAGCGCTTTGCTCTCGATGAATCATGCACCGCACTTGCTCAACGATTTCATCATCATCAAAGAAGAAAAGCAAATCATCTCTCCTGTTTCAGTTTTACACTATGAGTTTTATGAAAGTGGAAATGAGTTGCAACAGATTTTGAAACGGGATGAAGAAAATATTCAGTGTGTGGTAGGGCAAAATTTTATTCCATTCGGTCAGGCACAATCACCACAGCATTGGGA
>JAJAYG010000018.1 GCA_026786335.1 Chitinophagales bacterium
GCTTGATGTGTGCAAGTATCTTGAAACGAAAGGTTGTGAAATTACTTTCCTCCCTGAGAAGATTGACGGACTTGTTGAGGTTACTGAACTGAAAAAAGTTGTGCGAACTGATACAATTCTTGTGTGTGTGATGTATGTGAATAATGAAACTGGTGTGATACAACCGATAAAAAAAATTGCGGAACTCGCTCATGAAGTTGGTGCGTTGTTTATGACTGATGCAACACAAGCGGTTGGAAAAATAGAAGTTGATGTTGATGCTTTAGGAATTGATTTACTCTGCATGAGTGGACACAAAATTTATTCTATGAAAGGTGTTGGTGCGTTGCATGTGAGGCAAAGAATAAATCGTGTGAAGTTGTCTGCACTTATACATGGGGGAGGACATGAAAAAGGAATGAGAAGCGGAACGCTGAATGTTCCTGCAATAGTTGCTCTTGGTGCTGCCTGTGCAATTGCACAAAAGGAAATGTCAAAAAACGCTGAAAGCATTTTGTCTTTAAGAAATTATTTAGAAAGTGAGTTGTTAAAAGTTGACGGCACAAGTGTAAACGGAAATACTACTGAACGGCTTTACAATGTTTCCAATTTAATTTTTCGTGGTGCTGATTCTGATGCTGTGATTATGGGATTAAGCAATGATGAAACTGATTTGTCTTTGATTGCTGTGAGTAATGGTAGTGCTTGCACTTCCACCTCTGTTGAACCTTCTCATGTGATTACTGCAATGGGCTTGGATGAAAATGCTGCTTTCAATAGCATTCGTTTTTCTCTCGGCAAATTCAACACGAAAAAAGAAATTGATGTTGTGATTTCTGCCGTGAAAAATGTTGTGAGTGGATTGAGGGCAATGGTTGGATAATTTATTTTTTAGCCCTGAAAGGGCCTGATATGCTAACGTCCCGTGAAGCGGGATGAAAGTGGTGAAGCCATGAAAGCTCTCAGCCCTGAAAGGGCGAAATATTAATCCCACACATAACGTTCATCATAATCTACCTGATACTTTTTCAGAATAACCCTGTATTCATCCTGAAAAGTTTTTTTGCTGTGATGTTCTTTCTGATTGGCAATATAATTTATTACTGCTTCTACCTCTGAGGGATTTAATGAGAAGGCGCCATAACCATCCTGCCAATAAAAATTAGCAAACTCATCTCCCTTAGTTTTAATCCATTTTGATGAATGAGATTTTACCTCTTCAAGAAGTTTCATCAGTGCTATCTTTTTTGAAAGCATGCAAAGGATATGAATGTGGTCAACATGTCCACCGACTTTAATTGGATGACATTCTAAGTTTTTACATATGCCTCCAAGATAAGCATGTAGTTCATGTTCTATAGCATCATTAATCAGCGGTTGCCTGTGCTTTGTGCTAAAGACGATGTGCAGGTAGTTTTTTACAAGTGATTGTCCCATTTTTTATTTTGCCCTTTCAGGGCTTTGTTACTGAACTTCGCCCATTCTCAGGGCTACACCCTGCGTTGGCATATAACATCCTTTCAGTACTTATCAACTGCCATTTACAATTCTTCCTTTATATCTTCTTCGTTGTTTGCCTCTAAAATTAATTTTGTTTTATCCTGTGGCAACTCCTGAACATTGCGAAGTTTTCTTTCAATGGCTCTTTTTCTTATCCCTGCGGAATCAATTACATTCATTGCTTCGTCTAATTTCTTTTTTGTCTTTTCTTAAATAGTTCCGAATTGTCCGAACTCTGTTTTTACTGCTCTTAATAAATCCCAAACCTCACCACTTCGTTTTTCAATTGCAAGTGTTCTGAAGCCCATCTGCAAACTATTAAGCAATGCGCTTAATGTTGTCGGTCCCGTTATTGTTATTTTATAATCTCTCTGCAACTGTTCAAATAATCCTGGCGTTCTCAATACTTCGCCAAACAAACTTTCATAGGGTAAAAACATTATTCCGTATTCCGTTGTGTTCGGTGGGTCAATGTATTTTTCTTTTATGTCTTGTGCATTTTTTCTGATGCCTTTTACAAATGCTTTTCTGTATTCTTCAATTTTTTCTACATCACCTTTATCATAAGCATCAACTAACATTTCATAATCTTCTTTCGGAAATTTTGAATCTACTGGCAACCATAAAGTTTTTTCTAAATTATTTCCTTGTGGCATTTTGATAGCAAACTCCTCAACAGCACCACTTCCAATTTTCGTTTTTACATTTTTTCATATTGCTCATTCGTCAATAAATCTTTAATCAGGTTTTGCAATTGATACTCTCCTAAAACTCCCCTTGACTTTACATTGTTCATCGTCTTATTCAGATTGCCAACATCTTTCGCCAAATTCTGCATGTCGCCTAAACCTTTGTGAACTGCTTCCAATCTTTCACTGACAAGTTTGAAAGATTCTCCTAATCTTTTTTCAAGTGTTTCATTCAACTTCTCGTCAACTGTCTTTCTCATTTCCTCCAACTTCTTCTCAGTGCTCTCTTGCATTTTGTTCACTGAATTTTCAAGAGTAGTTTTCAATTCACCTAACTTCAAATTGTTTGCTTCGTTTTGTGTTTTCTGATTATTCACGAAATCAGAAAAGTTTTCACGCAACTTTTCATTGAAATTTTTTAGTCCGTTGTTCAAATCAGTTTTGGATATAGAGATACTGGTCAATGATTTCGTTTTCTAAGTGTGCTATGTTTATTGCCATGTTGTTGTATGCGCTTGCTACTATTATTTTTTCAGATGCTGAAAATAGTCATAATTATTTCTTCACTCCTCGCTGTAACACCACTCATTTTATTTTATTTATATTATCCTTCAGTTGGTAAGATCGCGTTCGAAGGAGGGCTTTACAATATTTTTCATGTGCGCAACTTCTTTCGAATTTGTTCGAGAGGCGCCTCACGTTTTTACTTCATGCTTTCATCAATCAGGCGAACCAGGTAATCATCTTCTACTTTTTCTTCAGTCATATATTTTGCAGGAATCTTTAGTTCTTTCATCAAGCTCATCACGAGTTTGCTTTGGCTTTCTTCCTTTTGTTTAAGAATAATTGTTTTCATTTTTGATAGGTTGATTAAAAGGTAATGAGAAAAGTGAATGTGCTTACCGGCAAGCAATAATTTGTTCATAAAAAATTAGCAATTAGTTTTTTTGCTTTCTATTATTAGATAAGCAGCAAAAAAAGTAAATATTATTTTTAATAAGCATTCCTTGTTCTACAAAAACCGCCCCCTCAATTCCTTCGTCGGCAGCATACAACTTTCCCTTTCACCAAAAACTTTATAGCGGTACTCCGATACAAAATTGTAAACCCCATTGCGGATAAATGCCGGAACAAAGCGAGTGATGTAAAGCCATTTCCAACCTTTTAAATCTTTTGCAATCTGCAACACTGCATCGCTGCGGGTAAATATTTTTTCATCTTTAATTAAGATGATTGTTTTAAAATGTTTGGCAGGCAGGTGATGTGCTGAAAGAATTTTTTGTCCTTCATCTGATTGCAAAGAAGTAAACATAAATTTTGCTTCAGGATCGCGCACAATCACAAACTGCACAAAGCCATTGCAGAGATTGCAAACACCATCGAAGAGGATAAGAGGTTTTTGATTGTCGCTCATGTTTGTGAGTAGAGGTAAATATTTTCAGTTCCAAAATTACACTGGAAAAATTTTGTTACTGAAACTCAATGAACAAAATTTTTTACCACAGAGATCACGGAGAAAAAAACACAGAGGTAATAGTGGAAAAAAGTGGTAATTTTTTTAATTCTTTTTATTTGATTAATGTAAAAACTCAGCCCTGATTAATCGAACGAAGTTCGGAGTCAGGGGAGAGTTAAATTTATTGTGATCAAATTATAAGTGTAAAAACTCACCCCTGATTATTCGCTTCGCGAATATTCATTCCCTCTCTTTTTCAAATAGAGGGGACGACTTCGAACGAAGTTCGGAGTCAGGGGTGAGTTAAATTTATTGTGATCAAATTATAAGTGTAAAAACTCACCCCTGATTATTCGCTTCGCGAATATTCATCCCCTCTCTTTTTCAAA
>JAJAYG010000019.1 GCA_026786335.1 Chitinophagales bacterium
GCATGGTACTATTGATACCGCAGTGGAAGCAGTAAAAAAAGGTGCTTACGATTTTGTAGCAAAGCCAATGGATCTTAATCGCTTGCTGATTACACTGCGCAATGCTTTGGAGAAAGGTTCATTGGTTACAGAAACAAAAATTCTGAAAAGCAAGGTGAGCCGCACCAAAGAAATTTTAGGCGAATCACCCGGAGTAAAAAAAATAAAAGATAAAATTGAAAAAGTTGCACCTACCGATGCACGCGTTTTAATTACCGGTGATAATGGTACCGGAAAGGAATTAGTAGCAAAATGGATTCATGAAAAAAGCCATCGTGCTGAAGGGCCATTGGTGGAAGTAAACTGTGCAGCCATTCCATCAGAATTAATAGAGAGTGAATTATTTGGTCACGAAAAAGGATCATTCACTTCAGCCATTAAACAACGCATCGGGAAATTTGAACAAGCCAATGGCGGCACTTTGTTTATGGATGAAATTGGTGATATGAGTTTGAGCGCCCAGGCAAAAGTGTTACGTGCTTTGCAGGAAAACAAGATTACAAAAGTTGGCGGCGATAAAGAACAAACAGTTGACGTGCGTGTGGTTGCCGCAACCAATAAAGATTTGGTAAAGGAAATTGAGAAAGGAAATTTTAGAATTGATCTCTATCACCGCTTGAGTGTAATCATCATTCATGTTCCCACGTTAAATGAACGCCGTGATGATATTCCTATTCTTGCCGAAAGATTTGTAGGCGATATTTGTGAGGAGTACGGTATTCCTAAAAAAGTAATTACCCCCAAAGCAATGGATGAATTACAAAGCATCAACTGGACCGGCAACATTCGCGAGTTGCACAATGTGATGGAGCGCCTTGTGATTCTTAGCGATGCAAAAATTACGGAGCAGGAAGTGCTGGCTTATGGTGTTGCAAATGTTACCAAAGATCCTATGGAAGCAATGTTCAACCGCTTCGATAAGTTTGTTGACTTCCGCGATCAAATGGAAAAACAATACATCGAATACAAACTACGAATCAATGGTTGGAACGTTTCTAAATCTGCAGATGAAATTGATATGCAACGCAGTCATCTTTATAGCAAGATGGAAAAATATGGATTGAAGAGAGAAGATATGCAGGCGAACTAAAGAAAAATTTTAACTAATTCTCCTCGGGGTTATCAAATTTTCCCAAATGTTTTGGAACCGTTCCAAACACATGATCCCACATGGGTGACGAAACTCCAAAGCCTGATTCATCATCTTTGTAATGATGCAGATGATGGTATCTCCACCATGCTTTCATAAATTTAAATGGGGGATTAAAAGCATGAATGGCATAATGCATAGAGCCATAAGCAAGATAGCCACTCAGAAATCCGGGAAAAAACATGAAGGCATTTGCATTGAGTACCAAATAAAATATTGTGAAAAGAATGGTAGCAAGAAATAAACTTGCCCATGGTGGCAAAAACAATCTGTCTTTATCACGCGGATATTCGTGGTGTACACCATGCGCTGTGTACATAAATTTTTTCATGCGCTCACCTTCAGCGTGGTGATGAAAAACAAAACGATGCATCAGGTATTCGAAAAAAGTCCAGAAGATCATTCCGGCCGCATAGAACAACAATGCTGAATACCATTCAACATTTAACACTGCAATGCTGTAAAAAAGCATGGCAATAATCATTGGAACATAAATACTGAAAATTACCTGCGGACTAGTTTTGGTAAACGCCTCCATCTTTTTTGATTCAAAGAGTTGCGCCCTTCCTTTATTCTTTATTTTGTATTCCTGTGTTTCCATAATTCAACTTGGACAAAGATAATATTTTGAGATGGATGAAGCACAAATTTCAAAACTTTCAGTTAGTAAGCAAAAGATTTTGGTCACACCTGTTTGTTAGTTAAGGCTTCGTGGATTTGTAAAACCTGGGGAATAAGCAATTGTTCATTATCATTTACAATTATAAAATCCGCTTTCGCAATTTTTTCTCTCTCGGGCATTTGATTTTGAAGGCGCGCTTGCACTTCATCCGCAGTTATGCCGTCGCGTTTTATTATTCTTTCAATCCTTATTTTTTCGGGGGCAGTAACAACAATTACCTTGTCTAAAAAGGCTTGAGCACCAATCTCATAAATCAAAGCAGCTTCTTTAATTGAATATGGTTTTTCTTTTTGGGAATGAAACCAGGTTTCTGATTTTGCAATTACTGCAGGGTGAAGAATTGAGTTAAGTTGTTTTAATTTTTCGGGCTGATTAAATACAGTTTCCGAAATTTTTTTTCGGTCAGGAATGTTGTTGCTGAAAACTTCATTACCAAAAATTCTTTTCACTTCAGAAATAACTTCTACATCAGTAGAAAGAATTTTTTTCGATTCTTCATCTGCATAAAAAACCGGAATGCCCAGTGTTTCAAATATTTTACAAACAGTTGACTTGCCTGAACCAATTCCGCCGGTGATCCCGATTTTTAGCATCGTAAAAATTCAAAGAGAAATTATTTCTGAGCTGGTGGCTGCAGCAATGCCTTGGTGTATTCCAGTGAAATACCGCTGCGCTCCATAACAATTTTAGTGTTAGTATCAATTTCAACATCAATAGTTCCGCTCTCATTGATCCGCAGAATTCTTCCGTGAATTCCTGCAACGGTTACAATCTTATCACCTTTCTGCAAATTATCTAAAAAGTTTTTTTGGTCTTTTGCTTTTTTCGCCTGCGGACGAATCATAAAAAAATACATCACCGCAAAAATTGCAACAATAAAGATCAGGTTAAAATATCCGGAGCTTGAAGAACTACCACCTGCCGGTGGAGCCATTAATAAGATTAGTAATTCCATTTTTTATTTGATTGATTTTAAGTGAAAATTATTATTTAAAAACCACACCCAATATTTTGATAATGGTTTGATTGGGATATGAATTAGAGGTAACAACAATTCCTTTATTGAATTCACCGGGATGTCCGGTGCTGTTATACATTACTTTAATAACATCGCTTTCACCCGGTTTTGTTACTCCTTTTGGCCACTCAGGAACCGTGCAGCCACAAGAAGCTTTTACATCTGAAATTACCAATGGAGCATCGCCGGTATTGGTGAATCTGAAATCATATTCTTTCTTTTCTCCCTCTATAATTTTTCCGAAATCATGCTCTGTAATTTCGAAAGTAATCTCGGGTAATTTTTCAGTAGCCCCGGTTAAGGTGTTTGGATTTTTTACAATGCTTCCATCAACAGTTTCATCTTTAGCTGCTGATTCCTTTTTATCAGCTTGCGAGCAGGAAGCCAAAGCAATTGGGCAGTTGTTGAATACTCGACCCTTGATTGGGGCGCGAGCTACCAAAGCCAACTTGCTAAAAAGTCTAGAACAGGCGAGATTCGTCCATTTGGCTACTCATGGATTGTTAGATTATGTGACGAAGGCAGGACTAGATTCAACTGAAGTGCCTGGGGCACTCGCACTCTCACCAGCAGGCGGAGATGATGGTTTACTGACGACCAGGGAACTTTTCAACCTCAAGCTCAATGCCAAACTAGTAGTTTTAAGTGCTTGCGACACGGGAGGGGGCAGAATTACTGGAGACGGGGTAATTGGACTCTCACGGGCATGGATTTCTGCTGGAGTTCCCAGTACGATCGTGTCTTTGAGACCAGTTCCCGATCTTTCGACTAGAAAGCTGATGGTCTCTTTTTATCAACATTTTACCAAGACATCGAATATCGCTCGATCGCTCCGTCAAGCAATGCTAGAAACAATGAAAACCGATCCACTAC
>JAJAYG010000020.1 GCA_026786335.1 Chitinophagales bacterium
ACTACTACCTGAATATTAATGAAGAAGAAAAAGGTGACACGCAACTAGCTCCTTATTCCGATACACTTGATATTTTGAAGAATAAATTCTCTGCATCATACCTCGATGTTCCTCTTGAGTTTAGAATAAGAATTAAGCCCGATCAAAAAGGAAAAAATTTTTGGATTGCTCCGGGTTTCAGAGCAGGAATTTTAGTTAGTGATTTCTGGAAACTGAAATACACTGAATCTAATGGCGACATTTCAAAATCAAAAGTTTATGGGATTGCGAACATTGAAAAATTCCACTATGGAATTTCTTTAAGAGCTGGCTATTATAAATTTGGCATCTATTCATTTCTTGCCTTGAATAATTTATTTGAAAAAGATAAAGGCCCCGAGTTAACACCATTCTCACTTGGCATTACCTTTACACCATTCTGATTTCTATTAATAACTAATTTTCTAAACCACCTAAATAAATAAATGAAAAAAATACTATCAATCTTTTTGTTCATCATGATTGCAAAAATTTCAACTGCGCAAGATGAAGACAAAGGCGTTCGTTTTGGATTAACAATCTCTCCTCAAATTTCGTGGATGACATCAAGCGACAAAGGCTTAACCGGCAACGGCAGTTATTTAGGTTTGTCTTATGGATTATTGATTGATATTTTGATTCCTAAAAATTATGCCTTTGCAACGGGGCTAATTCTTTCCAGTGAAGGCGGTAAACTCATCTATAACAATCAAACCAAATTCAATACATATGGGGAGTTGATTTTTGACGCCGGTACCGCTGTTGATTATAGAACACAATATTTAAAAATTCCGCTCACCATGAAGTTGCGTACCAATCAAATTGGTTACATCACCTACTTCGGTCAATTTGGTTTAGAAGGAGGAATACGAATTCGCTCAAAAGCTGATATAACTAACAATGCAGGAAATTTTATAGAGGATAAAATTGATTTTGGTAAAGATGTAACCATTGGTGATGTTGGGTTGCTCATTGGTGGTGGGGCAGAATTTGAATTAACAGGCAAAACAGCGATACATACATCTCTTCAATATTGCAGTGGCTTTATTGATGCAACTAACAACCCTAAGGATTTCAAAACAAAATCAAGTTTAAATAATCTTCGGTTGCAGTTGGGAGTTTACTTCTGATCCTTTAGAAGTGGAATATTGTTTTGCCTTTAAGTTTTTCCTTTTATAATTTCGGTAATGAAGATTGCAATTGCACAACAAAATTATTTGATCGGCGACTTTGAAGGCAACCGAAAAAAAATTATTGATGCAGTTCAAGAAGCAAAAAAGTCGGGAGCCGATTTGATCATGTTCTCTGAACTTTCTGTTTGCGGTTATCCTCCCAGAGATTTTTTAGAGTTCCGAAGTTTTATTGAGCAATGTTATCATTCAGTAAATCTGATTGCAATTGAAGCAGTAGGAATTGCAGTTCTCATTGGTGCGCCGGCTGTAAATCCAAAAGCCGAAGGCAAAGATTTATTCAACAGCGCCTATTTTTTATTTGATGGAAAAATTCAGCACGTAATTCATAAATCACTTTTGCCTAACTACGATGTGTTTGATGAGTACCGCTACTTTGAACCCAATCGCGAGTTTGATGCTTTCGATTTTATGGGGAAGAAAATTGCATTCACTGTTTGCGAAGACATTTGGAATACAGGCATTAATCCGCTCTACATCAATACGCCGGTTGAAAAACTTTCAAAGTTTAAACCTGATTATTTGCTTAACATTTCTGCATCACCATTTGACGGAGGAAAAGCAAAAGCAAGAATTGAATTATTAAAAGATATTGCAATTGATTATGGCATCCCGGTTTTTTACTGCAATTGTGTTGGCGCACAAACAGAATTAATTTTTGATGGCGGCTCGCTCGTGATTACACCGGATGGTGAAGTGTTTGATGAAATGAATTATTTCGGCGAGCAGCTAAAAGTTTACGATCTTGATGAAGTAGTGAATGGAAAAAATATTTCTGATCGGTCACAACCAAAAGAGAAAAGCGAACTCGTATTTAATGCACTTGTTTTTGGCGTAAGGGAATATTTTAAAAAACTAAATTTTAGCAAAGCAATTTTAGGATTAAGCGGCGGAATTGATTCTGCAGTGGTTGCCGTAATTGCTGTTGCGGCATTGGGAAAAGAAAATGTGCTGGGTGTTCTAATGCCCTCAGCATTTTCAAGCGAAGGTTCTGTTACTGATTCTATTGTGCTCGCAAAAAATCTTGGAATCAATTATAAAACAATTCCTATCAAAGATGTTTTTGATTCTTCATTGCAAACTTTAAAACCTTTTTTCGAAAATAAAATATTTGATGTTGCCGAAGAAAATATGCAGGCAAGAATTCGTGCTTTGTTTTTAATGGCATTGAGCAATAAGCATCAATATATTTTACTCAACACATCTAACAAGAGCGAGATGGCTGTTGGTTACGGAACATTGTATGGAGATTTGTGCGGAGGAATTTCTGTATTGGGTGATGTGTATAAAACAGCAGTGTATCAACTTGTTGCTTTCATCAATCGTGAAAAAGAAATTATTCCAAGCAACATTATAAGTAAACCACCTTCAGCCGAACTGCGACCCAATCAAAAAGATGCAGATTCATTACCCGAGTATGAAGTGCTTGATAAAATTCTTTTTCACTACATCGAAGAAAGATTGGGTGCAAGTGAAATAAAAAAATTGGGCTTTGAAAAATCTTTGGTTGATCGAATCTTAAAAATGGTGAATGCCAATGAGCATAAACGACATCAGGCACCTCCTGTATTGCGGGTTTCTATAAAATCATTTGGATCGGGCAGGAGATTGCCGATTGTTGCGAAGTATTAATAATTGAAATAGAATTCTCTTTTCGCAGAAATCAGTTCATCAAAATCTCATCTCCGTTCTTATCATAGAAATGATATTCGTTGATAGAAACAGTTTCATCGGAGTCAACATTTACCCACTGCTTGTATTGCCACCACCATTTCATTCTCATTGAAGGGTAACCTGATTTTACATAAGCTTCGAGATAAGGATGAACAAAGAGCGTGATTTTTTTCTGATGATTTTTTGAGATCAGGTGATCAAGGTTTTTAATTATTTCATCCAACAAGATAATTGAAGGTCCAATTTTTCCGGTGCCTCCGCATGAAGGGCAATCATCATCGGTAGAAATAGTGATCTCGGGTTTTACTCTTTGTCTGGTAATTTGCATCAACCCAAATCGGCTAAGCGGAAGTACAGTATGCCTTGCCTTATCAGCCTGCATGCTATCCGTCATGGTTTTTGAAATCAACCGTTTATTCTCAGGGCTTCTAACATCAATAAAATCAATGATAATAATTCCGCCAATATCCCTAAGCCTCATTTGGCGCGCAATCTCTTGAGCAGCTTCAAGATTCACCTTCATTGCATTCTCTTCCTGGTTTTTATCATTCGCAGTTTGATGGCCGCTGTTTACATCCACCACATGCAAAGCTTCGGTGTGTTCAATAATCAGGTAAGCACCACTGGGCATGTTCACGGTTTTACCAAAAGAAGATTTTACCTGCTTAGTAATATCATACTGATCAAAGATGGGAATGCGACCATTGTAAAGTTGAACGATGCTTTCTTTATCAGGTGCAATGCGTGCGATATAATTTCGAACTTCATTGTATGTTTCTTTTGAGTTTACCAGCACACGATTAAAAGATGCGTTGAGCATATCGCGCAGCAATGTTGAGGTCTTACTCATTTCACTCAAAACTTTTTTGGGTGCAGCAGCATCTTTAAGTTCACGAGTGAGTTCTTTCCATTTATCAGTAAGGTGCACCATGTCTTCATGCAGTTCCTGAACAGATTTTCCTTCGGCAAGTGTTCTAAGAATAACTCCAAAGTTTTTTGGTTTAATGCTTTCCGTTAATCGCAACAATCTCTTGCGTTCTTCCTGCGAATTAATCTTCTTTGAAATGCTGACTACGTTAGTGAAAGGAATAAGCACCAGATATCTTCCTGCTAAAGAAAGATCGCAAGAAAGCCGGTGGCCCTTTGTTGAAATAGGTTCTTTGGTAATTTGAACCAGCAGCGGAAATTTTTTATTGATGGTTTGCGCCATCTTCCCCGTTTTTAAAGTTTCGGGTTCGAGTTTAAAATCGTTGAGGTTATCGGGCTGTGTGCCTTCCATTGCCAGGCGTGCAGATTTTTGCACAGAGCGAATCTGCGGACCTAAATCGCTGTAATGCAAAAAGCCATTTTTAGATTGGCCAACATCAATAAATGCAGCGTTTAAACCTGGCAATACTTTTCCAACTTTCGAAAGAAAAATATCGCCTATCACAACATTTTGATTCAGGTTTTCCTGATGTAACTCTACAAGCGTTTTATCTTCAAGTAAAGCAATGTCAACTCCGTTTTGACCGGCGTCAATAATTAGTTCTCTGTTCACTTCTTTTCATTTTAAGTACAAAACCCACCACTGTGAATTCAGTATTGAAAAGAAAATGACAAATAGTACAAGAAGGATGAACGATAGCAAAC
>JAJAYG010000021.1 GCA_026786335.1 Chitinophagales bacterium
ACTGTGTACATATTACTTGCGGGGAAGAAATAAAAAAAACTTACTGAACAGATGATAAAAAATACGAGTGAAGCAATGCCCGAAACACTTCTACCTTTCAGTGCCCCAACTAAAATAAATAAACCGGTGAAAACAAAAACGTGAATGATGGTTGGAAGAAAAACGCTGAATACTGAGCTAACAACATTACTTTTTACGGCCAGCATCGAAAGCGGAAACAACAGAAATATCAGCAGCGCCCTTGCATAACCGTTCTTAACGGTAACAAAAATCAAAGCAGCACCAAAAGCAATAATTACAATAGCGGTATTAAATCCTTCGGGTAAATTAGGCAGCAGTCTTAATGAAGCAAGCGTGATGATTACGCCAATGATTACCAAAAGAATTGCATCGCTTTTTCTTCCCGTAAAATAATTGCGATCGTGCAGCCACGAAATTTCGGTGAGGTAATGCAGCGGCCCTAAAAAAGCGTACACAAATAAAAATGTTTCAAACGGTCTTATAAAAGCAGCAACTGCAGCTACTGCCATCAATGCAATATTGAGATAATTGATTTGGTCAGTTGTAAGTTTCTTTTCAAACATTGAGCGAAGTTATTTAAAAATGGCTGTGCGAAATTTTTTAGCCTGAAAATATAATGCTGCAACCTAATCAAAGCATAGTTTTCGTGCAATGATTTACTTTTGAAGCAAATGTCTTTTTAAAGTATGATCACTAATTTATTTTTCTCACTATTGCTTTCTTCATTACCAGCAAATTACGCGCAACCTGTTTTATCTGAAAAAATTCCGCCCGGCATGGTGTGGATCAAAGGCGGTGATTTTGTAATGGGCACTGATTCCGATTCACAGTCGCGCCCCGATGAAACACCTGCACATAAAGTTCATGTTGATGGTTTTTACATGGATGTTCACGAGGTTACCAACGCCGACTTTGCAGTATTTGTAAAAGCAACCAACTACATTACCATTGCAGAAAAACCGGTTGACTGGGATGAATTGAAATTGCAGTTGCCTCCCGGAACACCTCGCCCGCCCGATTCTGTTTTGCTTCCTTCATCATTGGTGTTTACTCCACCTGCACAAGCTGTTCCGCTAAACAATGTTACCTCATGGTGGACGTGGATGCGCGGTGCCGATTGGAAGCATCCACTTGGGCCAGGAAGTTCAATTATTGGAAAAGAAAATTATCCTGTGGTGCATGTGTCTTGGGATGATGCAGAGGCCTATTGCAAATGGGCTGGGAAGAGATTGCCAACAGAAGCTGAGTGGGAATTTGCAGCCCGTGGCGGAAAGAATAATTTTAAATATCCTTGGGGGAATGAAACCGATTATGCAAAACATGCAAACACCTGGGACGGGCATTTCCCCGATAAAAATACTTTAGAAGATGGCTATGATCTGGCAGCACCTGTAAAATCTTATGCGCCCAACGGCTACGGACTTTATGATATGGCCGGTAATGTTTGGGAATGGTGCAGCGATTGGTACCGCAGTGATTATTACAGAACTTGCTCCAAGCAGGGAACTGTTTCAAATCCGCAAGGGCCTGCAGATAGTTATGATCCCGAAGAACCAACCGTGCCCAAGCGCGTAAACCGCGGCGGTTCTTTTTTGTGTAATGATAGTTATTGCTCGAGTTACAGAATTACTGCGCGCATGAAAACTTCGAGCGATACCGGTTTAGAGCACATGGGATTTCGGTGTGTAACAACACAGAAAATGATAGATGCTCAAATTAAAAAATAGGCACGCTTACTTTATTTGACGCTTTAAAAAATGATCATGGAAATGAAAAAAAACTTAAAATTTATATTGGTAATTCTTTGCTTCGTAATTGTAATACCATATGCATTTTGACAATAATTAGATTAGAAATCTTCGGGCAAGAAAAAGAAAAAAACACTTTCAATTTATACGGGAATCAACTCCAACACACTGAAGGTTAACTCACCCGATTACGATTCGGGTTCGGGATTAGGAACGCAGCTCGGTATCTCTTACCGCATCGGAAATTTTTTATACCTGCAACCCGGCATTCGATATTCATGGTCAACTTATGATTTTACAATTAACCAACCACTGCCTAATGACGGGCACGATAATTTTAAAGTTCATCGCTTTGGCATTCCAATACAAGCAGGTATTAATGTGATTCCTGTTGCAAACGGCATCATCAACCTTCGTTTTTTTGCAGGTGTTGAACCTGCATTTGCGATTGATGTTTCAGATAATGATTTTGGCTACACTAAAGATGATATAAACGCCACTTTGGTTTATGGAACACTCGGTGCCGGTCTCGATCTTTCTTTATTCCTTTTTGAAATTGGTTACAGCGAAGGTTTTGGCGATGTGCTTAAGAATGACATCAAGAGTAAACCCGGAGAGGCATTTTTAAATGTTGGAATCAGGTTTTAGAATTTAATCATCTTGTAAAAAGAAAGGCGACTCAAATTGAGCCGCCTTTCTTTTAAATTTTTAATAAGTCAAGAATACCAATCAATGCTGCTTAATCATTTGTTTCGTACCAATCACTTTATTATCGGCAATTAGTGTATAGTTGTAAGTGCCGTCTTCAAGTTGAGTAGTTGTTACATTAATTTGGTTAAAGCCGCGTGCATTTAATTCAACCCTTATTACTTCCTGCCCCAGCATATCGGTAAAAACCATTTCTGCTTTCACTACTGATTGTGGAAGATGAAATGGAATTACTGTTTGACCACCATTTGGATTAGGTGCGCAGTTGCCAAGTTGAATCTGCTCTTTGGTTACAAGGTTTACTGTTTGTGATTGCGGATCATTTGGATCTTTCATTTTCATTCCGCCGCCGCAACAGCCATCGAGTTGAGTTTGAAGATCGTTTATCTGTTGCTGCATTTTATCAATCAATAATTGTTGATCACGGTGACCTGAAATCAAAACGGGAATTAACTCATGATAGTTTATCGCTTGAATATTCATTTCAGGAGAAATAATATTTCCAGATGAATCTACAGTTTTGAATATAGTAAATTCCTTTACAGCTGAAGGAATAACTTCTTTTACCTGTTGCGCAATTAATCCTAACTGATCACCGCTTGGTAAATGCAATTGAGGAAACTGAAGCGTATCGAAATTGTAAGTGAAGCCATCCAGCTTTGAGAGTATGTCAGAAGCATTTTCTATTACAACAACATTGTCTTTAAGAATTGAATCAGATGGGGTCCAAGCATTAGCGGTACATGTAGCAGTTCCTGTAATAGTCACATTCCCTGCAACAGTCAAATTGCCAGTAACGTGAGCATTTCCAGAAAAATAACCTGCGTAGTTTACATCACCACCGGATGCATTTTCATAAACCCCATAGTTCGTCACCGTTCCTGCTGCAGAACCATCAGCTGTGGCAGAGCCATAAACACCGTAATTGTCCGCTGTTGCTTTGGAACCCCAACCGCTTAAAGGATTTACATCAATCCATTGTGTTTGTGTTTCATCCCTGAAATTGCCAATCGTAATAAATTTTTCTCCTCCTTCAGCAATAAATTGATTGCTAATCAAAGTCCAGTTCAGCGTATCGGTTAATATATTGCCCGATTGATTTTCAACTTGAGGGATAACAGGTAAATTGAGATAAGTCGTACTGGTAATACTGTCTTTTGAGAAATAGACACCAATTCTATCTGAAGCATACCTTGAGTACTCAGCCCTTGAAACATAAAAGCTAACAGAATAAAGAATACCTGAATCAAGCGGATTACTTAATTCTTGTTCGATGTATTCCCTTGTTCCAATGCCTCCTGTAGTAAATACCCATAATCC
>JAJAYG010000022.1 GCA_026786335.1 Chitinophagales bacterium
GAAATATCCTGCTCCGGCTAAATGGTTTAAAGAAAGGAGTGAGGAAGAAAAAGGAAAATGGCTGCAAACAAACCACGAGCAAAATGTTCAGCCAGTTGGTGGTGCCGGCATCAAATATTGCAATGGGTATTTTTTTTTCAGCTGCATCTTTTAAAATTGCTTTTGCCTGCTGTGGTTTAAAATGATGGAAGGCAGAAAACATTACACGTACTCCTTTATACTTTTCATTTGCATCAAGAGCATTTACTGATTCGGGAATAAAATTAATTGCCCCTTTCGATTCTTCATGCAGCGATTCATATGTTTTGATATTAGGATAGAGATCTGAAAGAAATATTTTTGGATGACAGTCTAATTCCTTCAAGTAGCTTTTCATTTTAATAACTCCACCGCCTGCACCTGCACACAACTCAATAATTTGATTGCTGCCTGTTTCATTTAATAAATCTTTGATAAGTGGCGCAGCAGGTTTATAAAAATGCATCCACGAAATCATGTGGCGCAAATAATCCATCATTCCCTGCCTTACTACATGAGGGAACCACTTTTGATCTTCGAATTCAAATAGATGTAATCGCATTTTTTGAAATAAGAATTAAGACGTAAAAAAATAAAATTTGACTCACAGCGTAATATGTAATACTAACAAATGCGTACTAAGTTCAAAGGACTAATTACTAATGACTCACTACTTAATTCTTTTCAACTGAATAAATTACTGTTGCTTCTACCTTTCCTTTCAAATCAACTTCACCAATTTTATTTATCATGAATTCACGTGATGACGGAAGTATATTTTTAATTGCCTCTGAAATCAAAAGTTTTTTTTTATACTTATTACATTCACCCTGTATGCGAGCACCTGTGTTGAGCACATCACCATGATAGGCGATCTCTTTTTTTATGTCGCCTACTTCGGCAACCATCACCAATCCGCAATTTATGCCTGCTTTAAACTGAGGAATAAAACCATATTTACCGGCATAATAAATTGATCTTGATTGCAGGTAATCATCAAATGCAAAAAATATTTTTATACAATTTTGGTTTTGAATTCCTTTTCTAATTCTCCAGGTGAGCACTGCTTCATCACCAACATATTGATAGATATCTGCTCTGTATTTTTCAACCATGCTGCCTAAATCGTAAAAGCAATCCTGAATAAGTTCGCTGAATTTTATGTGCCCGATCTTTTCGGCGTAGGTAGTTGATGAATGAAGATCTATGAACATAAAGATGCGATCTTCCTGCCTCGGCTTGTAGTATTTTCCAAAGATAAAAGGGATTAATACCCCGGGGCCAAACTTGATATTTACCTGCTTGATGAAACTTACTAAAAATGAAATCACCAAAGCATAAATCAGCATTGAAAAGAAAAATCCTTCTTGAAAAAATTCTGTAAGATGATTAGCTGTTTTATTAAAACCCGACTGATCAATAACTAAATCTGTTATAACAAGAATAGAAGTAAGCACTGCAATAATTGCAGTTATGTAAATTATACCTTTAGTTAAAACTAAAAAACTGAACGAACGTTTACGTTTTGATTTATGAATAAGATAGCTGTCGATTAACCCAAGTATGATTCCGATTACGATGCCGGCAATAGTTGCCTGTGTAAATGCAACCTGGTATCTGATCTTTTCTATTACCTCAATGCTGTCAAATTCTTCAAGCCCTACAATTCGTGCTACCATATACAAGTTGGTTGCAAGTGACCAACAGAAGATTTGATAGAGAAGCGCGTGCCTTAGTTTGCGTGTTTTCACATTCTTATATTCGCATCAAAATTAATAATCAGCAAATCAATTTTGTTTTTCTTTATTTCAATTTACAAAACATACCACATAAGTTGAAAAATGCTTCGTGCATCTTCACAAAAATGAATTGACTTACTTATCTTTGAAATCTTATTTATGAAAGCAAGAATCTTATTTCTGTTCATTTTCTCTTTTAAATTTCCATTTGCATTTGCTCAATGTCCGATGGGCTTAGCCCCGGGACCTAACATGATTGTGAATGGAGATTTTGAAGCAGGTAATGTAGATTTTACCAGTGAATATGGTTATTGTAATACAGCTTTATGCTTAAATCCTGAAGGAAGCTATAGTGTAGGAACCGATGCATCTTTTTATCATGCAGGATGGACGGGCAAAGACCATACAACAGGCACAGGGAATTTTTTAGTTGCAAATGGTGCAGCAACTTCCGGAAAAAAAGTGTGGTGTCAAACTTTAAATATTGAACCTAATACCTTTTACGACATCAGCTATTGGCTCACTTCTGTTTATGCAGGAAGCCCTGCTACATTACAATTATATGTTGGCGGTTTCCCATTCTTTTCTCCTAATCCTGCGCCTGATAATCCAAATGTGTGGAGTGAGTACACTAATACTTTTCAATCGGGTTTACTGGGTGTTTCAGAAGTTTGCTTCGTTAACACAAATGTGACCGATGGAGGAAATGATTTTGGAATTGATGATTTGAAGATAACCAAATGTGAATGTGATCTCACTATTAATGCGGGCCCCGATAAAAGTATTTGTTTCGGTGATTCAGTTCAATTGGATGGATCAGGTTCTATTGCCTATACATGGAGCCCGCAAGCGGGATTAAGTTGTTTTATGTGTGAAGACCCAATTGCATATCCAAATGAAACAACTACCTATTACGTTTCTGTTAACGGCCCAAGCGGTTGCGTTGGATTGGATTCAATGGTGCTCACTGTCTTTCAAAAAATTGATTTGCATGCGGCACCCGATACAAGTATTTGCTCAGGAACTTCGGTTCAAATTTCTTCCGATGGTGCAGTAACCTATTCATGGTCACCAGCAACAGGATTGAGTAACCCGAATATTTCTAACCCTATTTCATTTCCTACGCAAACAACAACCTACTTCTTAAATGCTGTAGATGAGCATGGTTGTGATCAAAATGATTCTTTGATAATTGAAGTGTTTTCCAATGCAAATTCTATCAAAGCGTCACCTAAAGATACGCTGGTATGCATAGGCAAATCTGTACAGTTGAATGGGGAAGGAGCAGCAATGTATAGTTGGACACCATTAACAGAATTAAATTGTTTTGATTGTGAAGATCCTGTATCAACCTCAAAGTCTTCTATCACTTATTATGTTACCGGAGTTGATAGCAATGGTTGCAATGCGGGAACTGATAGTGTTTCTATTGAAGTAAATACTGATTGTTCTTATCTCGTTATTCCATTGGCATTCTCACCTAACAATGATGGTAGAAATGATTCCTTTCATGCGATAAATAAAAACGTTGCAACATTTGAACTTCAGCTTTACAACCGCTGGGGGCAACTTGTTTTTTCATCCAATAATGTAGCTACAATCTGGAATGGAAAGTTCAATGGTGCCGATCAGCCTGTGGGAGTTTATGTATGGCATTTGAAAGCAAGTTTAACCGACGGAACTCTAATTGAACGCAACGGAAATGTTACGTTGGTGAGATAATTTTTTTTCAGTCCCGTTGTTAAGTAATCAATAGATAAGATGAATCGGTTTTAAAAATATTGCCAGCAAAACTGAAAATGATTTCTTCTCATTCACTTTACACAAAAGTTACCGGCCAGCTTAAAACCGGGCATGCGCGCGATCTTATTATTATTTTTTCCATTCAGGGATTTGCTTTACTCACTTCACTGGGCATAAGTTTAATTGTTACCAATCTGCTGGGCGCAGCAGCTTATGGCGCCTATAGTTTTGGATTTTCTGCAGTTAATCTTCTGGCTGTTTTCTGTTGCATGGGATATGAACAGTTAGCATTAAAAGAAATACCGGCATTAAGAACTCAAGGGAAAACAAATTTTATCCGCGGATATTTTTTGTATTCACTTAGAAATGTTGCAATTGTTTCTGTGCTTGTATCACTGTTGCTGTTTGGCTTTTCATATTTATTTCAAAAACCATCTGATGAATTATTACGCTGCGGATTGTGGATAGCAATTCCGGTTTTGCCTCTGATCGCATTGGTGAATCTTCGCTTGTCATGGTTAAGAAGTTTTCATTTCAATGCACTCAGTCAAATACCTGATAAAGTAATTCGCCCTGCATTCTTTCTGGTAACATTACTCATCTGTTATTTTTTATGGAAGGAAGAAATGAATGTGACCATAATAATTCTTCTTAGCGGAGTAAGTATTGTTGTTGCTTTTATTGTCTCAAAATTGTTGGTTGCAAATAAGATTGGAAATATAGTTGCCGGAATTCCACCTGCATACGATAAATTGAAATGGACTAAAGTTGCCTTCTCACTTTTGCTTGTGAACGGAATGTATTGCTACCTCAGTCAGATTCAGATTCTGGCATTGGGAAGTTTGAAAGGTGCAAAAGAAACAGGAGTGTTCGCGATCGCATCGCGTTTAGCTGATCTCGAAGGATACATGCTTTTTGCAATGAACGTTGTGCTTGCGCCAATGATCTCTAAATTATTTGCGGAAAACAAAATTCAGGAATTACAAAAACTAATCACCAGCAGTTTAAGAATTGGTTTCATCTTTTCATTACCAATTATTATTTGCTTCTTAATATTCCCATCATTTTTTCTTGGTCTTTTTGGTGATGAATTTGGTGAAGGAAAATTTGCACTCATACTGCTAACGCTTTCACAAGTTGTAAACTTTGCCACCGGTTCGGTTGGTTATTTGTTAACGATGACAGGCCATCAATCAACAGCAATTCTGTTATTGATCATTGCCTCACTGCTTACAACTTTAATGTGCATTCTGCTAATTCCTGCACTTGGTGTAAATGGTGCCGCCATTTCGGCCGCAGTAAATAATGTTGTTTTAAATGTGCTGATGGCGATTGCAGTAAAAAGGAAAATCGGAATCAATGCAACGCTTTTAAATTTTACATGATGGCGATTGCAAAACCAAATTTTTTTGTGGTGGGTGCACCTAAGAGCGGAACTACTTCTTTATATATTTATTTAAGCCAGCATCCGCAGGTTTTTCTTCCCAGAAAAAAAGAACTCAATTATTTCTGTTTCGATCTGCATTTTAATTATCCGCTGTTGAGTTACCAGCAGTTCATGAGTTATTATGAAGAGGTGAAAAATGAAACAGCAATTGGTGAAATTTCTGTATGGAACTTATTCTCAAAAGATGCTGCACAGAAAATATTTGACTTTAATCCCGAATCAAAAATTATTATCATGCTTCGCAATCCTGTTGAGATGATGTATGTGTTGCATAGCAATCATCTTTACAGTGGCAATGAAAACATTAATGATTTTGGAGAAGCGTTAAACGAAGAGGAAATCAGGAAAAGAGGTGAACTGATTCCGAATAATATCCGATGTCCTTATGAGGGATTACAATACAGAGAGGTAGCTAAATATTCAAAACAAGTTCTTCAATATTTTAAAATATTCGGGAGAGAAAATGTGAAAGTGATTTTGTTTGATGATTTTATTGGAGAAACTGAAAGAAGTTTCAAAGAAATTCTGCTATTTTTAAAAGTGGATGAGAACTTCCTTCCCGAATTAAAACCTTACAACGTTAGCAAAACAACCAGAAGTAAGTTCTTAAAGCAACTCATTACCAATCCGCCTTCGTTCATTAAACGAATCGGGAAAATATTTTTCCCTCATCAAACAAAACGGAGAGACTGGTTGATGATAAAGTTGTGGAAACTAAATTCAAAAAAGTTAGAACGAAGAAAGATGGATGAAAGATTAAGAGAAAAACTCATTTTAGAATTTACACCTGAGATCAACGAATTACAAAAAGTGATTGAGAAAGATTTATCTCATTGGCTTTTGTGATTCAGCATTTCTTCATACAGCGAAGAAATTAATTTTCCCACCACTTCCATCGAGAATTTTTGTTTTACATACTTTTTCAATTTCTGCGGATCAAATTCTTTGTGATGCTCATACATCCACTTTAACGCTTCTTCTAGTATCGCTGGATTGTTTACTTCAATCAATCTCCCTATTTCTTCGGTAATAAATTCTTCGGGGCCTCCGCAACGAGTGCTGATAACCGGTTTACCGCAAGCCAATGCTTCGGCAGCCGACATTGAAAATGTTTCAGACAAACTGTTTACAACCAGAAAAGAAGAATTAAAAAGCATCTCATAAACAGCATCGTTTGAAAGGTAATCGTGAAAAAATATTTTATTGTTAAGCAAGCTGGTTTCAATGGCTTTGCTCATCAGTGAATTATCTTTGATCGGTCTTATTATATGCAGTGTCGCCATGGGAATTTGAAGGTGAATGTTTCCAAATGTTTCTATTAATCCTGCAATATTTTTTCTTCCATCAGTTAATCCTGCAATAGCAATTATCCTTACTTCATCACCTAAGGAAACAGTTGTCTTATTTTCTTTTACAAAAATTACATTGGGAACAATTCTGTAATTACCATGGAATCCAAAATCATCCATCGCTTTCTCTAAAGTTTTTGAAACGGCTGTTACAAATTTAGCGCTGCGGGAAACATATTGTGCAAACCATTTTTTTGGCGGCAATAAAATTGGTAAGTCGTGAACAAAATGACTCGAATGTTCTGTGATCAAAAATGGAATACCAAAACGAAAGCGCAGATAAATTGCAAGAATAGTTGGTCTTGTAAAAATGTGAACATGGCTAATATTGGGC
>JAJAYG010000023.1 GCA_026786335.1 Chitinophagales bacterium
ACCTGAACCAGCCCTAAAAATCAGGTTCAAGCCGGCATTTGCAAAAATCTGTGATTCACTCTTCCCAACCACAGGTCCATTATAACTTTTGCCTTCTGAAAAACGATAATCGGCAGAGAGCGTAATGTTGTGTCTTTGATCATAACTAAATGGAACAATCGTTCTTAAATTTGGTAAGCCTGAGCCAGCTAAGTTTACACCAGAAGTTGCACTTGAACCTGTTCCTGCAGCAAATTGCAAAGTATAGTTTGCATCAATCTTAATATTTTTTATTCTGCGTAATTCGTAAGTCAATTGTATAGACTTTACAGTTCCAAAGTCGGCATTAGTGTAGGTGATATAGTTGTTTGGATATGCGTAAGCAACATTCTCAACCTGAATCATATCCTTTAATTCACGATAGCTACCCGCAATTGTAATAGCAGAAGTTAAACCTAATCTTTGTTTAAAACCCACCTGATAGTCAATTGTTTTTTCGGGCTTAAGGTTGGGATTAGAAAATAGCGAACCTTGATTGGCAGTAAAAAAATAGTATTGGGTAATTGGTGCAAATGCGACACCACGAGCATCTGTACCCGAGGGGCGCTGTGTTAACACATCATAATGAGCAAAAAACAATGCTTCATCAGAAATAGGAAATGAAAATGCAATACGAGGCATAAAACTTATTTGCGGTTTATAATCTTCAAAAGAAGATGATGATAAAGTTGGATTCAACGAAGAGTTATCTACCAGGTAGGGTTGAATACCTCCTGAATTTGTAGCTTGAGCCAACACCTTTGGGTCACTAACTTCTGTTCCATCAGCATTGTACCATGTATCCTCATTTCTATAGCCAACAATTTCAGTTGGTTGTAAAATATCATTTACATATACAGCGTAATCATCTCCAATATTTGATGGATGATCTCCTAAATCATTTACTTCGGCGGCACTACGGATGGGGTATAAAGAATACTTGTCTTTTAACACAGATTGATTGTTATCGAATCTGTCAACGCGCATTCCTATATTAAAAATAAGATCACGGAAATTAAATTTATCCTGAATGTAAGCAGCAGAATAATTCGGGCGATATGCAGCTTGATTTCGTGCATGGTTGCCGTTAGCATCTATTTCATTAAAAAAATCATCAATACTGGGTTGCTTCTTTAATTTATTGCCATTATAGTCGTAGCCATAAGCAGCGTAGTAACTGCTTCCGTTGTTAAGTAACTCATCAGGGCTAAACATAGCAAGGTTCATTTGACTTGGATCGAGAGCATCTACATCAATATAATCAAGTCCATAAGGATCGAGGGACAAACTATTTCTCAATGATTGGTCAAAATATGCCTGATCTGATTCAACAAATTTTCTGTTATAATTGACCGTATCCAGAAAAACTCCAAACTCATCATATACAGGTAGTGGATTTTCTTTATCAAGGCCAAGAATATGTTGGTTTGTTAATTGGCGGGCTAATCCCCATAGTCCAATAGGTGCAACTAAATATCGTCGCTCCGTTCTTTGCTCATATTCAAAACCAAATTCCAAAGCATGTTTGCTTTTGTCGCCTTTACCCGGCTTAACAATATCTACAGATGCATTTAATGCGAAGTGAAATTGATCATTATCTCTTGTTCCATAATTTCCGGTTGGATATCCGGTATTTAGAAACATTGAATAAATTGTTGTTGTGCTTACAGGCAATGATCCGTTTATTAAGCCGCCACCATTGGCAATATCAAAAATGCTTCGGTAATAGCCATCTGGTCCTGGAGCAAGCGAATAATATTGCGAGGTATAATTTGAAAGATTTGGGTTTAGAGTACCGGGAGTAAAGTTTACTAAAGTATCAGCATACCCTTGAAGCAACCAACCGTTTAATCCGGTAATACTATCCTGCCCTATTCCATAAACTGCCTGACGCAAAGTTTCAAATTTTCCAACATAACCGTAATCAAAAGCATTGGTACCATGATTTTCATCCCCCCAATTCTGATAAAATTTTGTGTAGTCAGCCTGAATAGAATAATAGGCATTTTGAAAAACCGATTGTTTCTCTTTATTCTGAGAAGTCGGAAATCTCTGTACAAATCTTATAAAACCTCTGTATGTATTTTCTTTATAAGATTCATTTGCACTGTTGAACGCAAGAAGGCTTGCATTATAATCCCAATTCACATAGCGTGAGAGTTCGGCATTGCCACCGATTGTTAAACTTGAATATTTATTTAAATCAAAATCAAGCTTAGCAGATAACCTGTATGCATCATTCGCATTGTTTAACCGAATATTGGTTTCTTCAAGATTATCAGCAGTAATAAATGAAGCCGTGGGTACAAAACCCGAAGATGTAGGAGATGCTGTAAGCGGATTCTGTTCGAGAAAACTTAGGTAATCATCCTTAACTTTATAAAGTTGCACAGCAGAAGGAGAGCCATCTTTGGCATGTTCCCATTCTCCTGAAACAAAAAATCCGATGATGCTTTTTGCATTGGAGGTTCCCTTATCCTTCATCATTAAAGGGCCCGAAAGATTTGCACTGGCAAGGTTGTAGCCGTAAGGGTCAAGAAATTGCGATGTCACTAATTCCACATTGCCACCGTATTCCTGTGACGGACCACGAGTAGTAACATTTACAATTCCACCGAGTGCATCGCCATATTTTGCAGGAATACCTCCGGTTAAAACCGTTAACTGTTCAATTGAGCTCTGTGGTAAATTAATTGACCCGCGTACTTTAATACCATCTATTATATATTGAGTTGCATTTGAACGGGCACCTGCAATATTTAATTCCTTTCCATCATCCTTCTGTGAAACGCCTGCGGTGAGTGATGCATAACTATTTGTATTACGTGTTGCAATGTGCTCTATCTCATCTTTGGTTAAGCTACTACCTGATGAAGTTTTATCACGTTCAATCAGTTTTTATGTTGAAACAAAAAATTCGGGGAGCTCACTAATACTCACTTTAATTTTTGCATCTTGAAATGAAATACGGTCAGATACAATTATGATTCCCGTGATGGTTACAGGTTGATATCCGGTAAGAATAATTCTTAACGTATAGCTACCCGGCACAATTGGCTTAATGG
>JAJAYG010000024.1 GCA_026786335.1 Chitinophagales bacterium
GAAAAAGATTTGCGCATTGGTGATCGTGTGCTGATTGAACGTGCAGGTGATGTGATTCCCTACATTGTTCAATCATTTAGAAGCGAGAAGCGGAGCGGAAGTGAAAATTATTTTTCCAACAACTTGTCCTTCATGCAGCGAAGAATTATTTAAACCCGAAGAAGAAGCGAACTGGCGGTGCATCAATATTAATTGTCCGGCACAGGTGATTGAACGCTTAAGGCATTTTGTTTCGAAAGATGCAATGGACATTCGCGGACTCGGTGAAAAAATTATTGAAGAATTAGTTGAACTCAATTTAATAAAAGCAATTCCTGACATTTACAGAATTGATTTCAATAAAATTTTAGATCGTGAAGGATGGAAAGAAAAATCGGTGAGCAAGTTGAAAGAAGCAATTGAATCTTCGAAGCAACAACCTTTACACCGATTGCTATTTGGTTTGGGAATTCGATTCGTGGGTGAAACCACAGCCAAGAAATTAGTGGAGCATGTGAATGATATTTCTGAATTCAAAGAATGGAGTTTAGAACAATTGATAAACGTTGAAGACGTGGGACCTAAAGTGGCGCAGAGTATTTTTGATTTTTTTCATTCCCAAAAAAACATGGAGCTCATTGAAGAATTAAAATCTTTCGGACTCAACACAAAGCATGAAAAGAAAACTGTTGCGCAAGGAAAACTCTCGGGTAAATCATTTTTGTTTACCGGAACTTTGCAAATGAAACGCAGCGATGCAGAAGCGATGGCAGAGAAAGAGGGAGGAAATATTCTTGGCTCAGTAACTTCAAAATTAAATTACTTAGTGGTGGGTGCAGATGCAGGATCGAAATTAGAGAAGGCGAAAAAATTAGGAAAGGTTGAAATTATAAGTGAAGAAGAATTTTTAAAACTTGTTACGTAATCTATTAACCAAATTAATTTAACTTTGATAAAAAGTGAAAACTATGACCACTCAAATTGAAGAACTCATAAAATTGCCAGCAACCGAACGTATTTTATTAGCTGAAGCATTATGGGATAGTTTAGAAGACGAAAACAGCTCATCATGGGTAATAAGCGAAAAATGGAAAACAGAAATTGACAAGCGATATAATCTGTATAAAGAAGGAAAGACAGAACTATTCACTTGGGAAGAAGTGAAGCAAAAGTTATTAAACCAGAAATGACTTACACGGTTCGATTTACTAAAGAAGCATTTAATGATTTACAAGAATCTGTAACTTGGTACAATAGCCGCAGAGAGGGCCTGGAAATGAGTTTGTCTCTTCAGTCGACGAAAAATTAATTTACATTAAAAAGATTCCTTCATCAATTCCAATCAAATACTTGAATCGCAGATCTGTTTCAATAAAACGCTTTCCATTTCATATTGTATTTTTAATTGAAGCAAATGAAATTATAATAATTGCCATTGCACATCATAAAAGAGATCCTTCCTTGTGGCAAAAAAGGTTAGGTAGCTTATGAATCTTTAAATCATATTAAGACCCTTAAATAATCTCTACTCTAACAAAAACGATACTACCAAATGGATTTCGTTGCACTCGATTTTGAAACCGCCAATGAACTCAACACGAGTGCATGTGAGATTGGTATTGCTGTGGTGCGGCATTACAAAATTGTGGAAACAAAATCGTGGCTCATTCGTCCCCCGCAAAATCGTTTCAACCCCTACAACACCATGCTGCATGGCATTAGCGCAGATGATGTGGATGATGCAATGAACTTTAAAGAAGTATGGCAAGAATTACTACCCTATTTCGAAGATCAGTTATTGGTTGCGCACAATGCTGCTTTTGATATGAATGTGATGCGAAGTTTGCTTTTGCACTATGAAGTTCCGTTCAAACCAATTCCATACACCTGCAGCATTAAGGTTGCACGCAAAGTTTGGAAAGATGATGCAAAAAGATTCGGGCTTTCGCACATGAGTAAATTCTTAGGCATTCAACTCGATCACCATCGAGCAGAATCTGATGCCATGGCTTGCGCCGAAATTGCAAGCCGCGGTTTCAGAGAATTTCAAATTAGTTTTAAAGAAGAGATTGAATCAAAATTGAATATTGTACTTGGAAGCATTACGCAACAAGCTCTTGACGATACTAAAAACAAATTCAATCTTACCATTCCTAAAACTCCACCAAGAAAACGTCGCAAACATTGGTAAGTAAACTCTCCATTGATAATTTTCTTTTGCAATCACCAAATCACCCGGTGATTGATGTGCGCGCGCCAAAAGAATTTTTGCATGGACATATTCCCGGTGCAATCAATCTTCCGCTTTTTACTGATGAAGAAAGAGCAGCAGTAGGAACGCTTTACAAGCAACAGGGAAGAGAACAGGCAATGATGCTTGGCCTCGAGTATTACGGAAAAAATATGCAACGGATTATTTCAGATCTGAAAAATTATTCCAGTGACAAACAACTATTTATTCATTGCTGGCGCGGCGGCATGCGAAGTGGTGTTGTGAGTTGGATGCTTGATTTGTGGGGATATAAAGTTTTTACGCTACAGGGCGGCTATAAATCTTTTCGAAGAACAGTACTTGATTCTTTTTCAGTTCCTAAAAATATTTTAATTCTTGGAGGGAAAACCGGCTCGGCGAAAACAGAGATTTTAACTGCGCTCAAAAACAAAAATGAACAAACAGTTGATCTTGAAAATCTCGCACATCACAAAGGTTCTGCGTTCGGTGCAATTGGTGAAACTGCTCCTCCTACTCAAGAGCAATTTGAAAACAATTTATTTTTTGAATTCAAAAATTCTGATGCTGCAAAACCAATTTGGTTGGAAGATGAAAGTCAGCGGATCGGCACAGTAAATATCCCTAATGATTTGTGGATACAAATGCGAAATGCAAAAGTGATGTATGTAGAAATTCCATTTGAAGAAAGATTGAAATACATTGTTGAGCACTATGGAAAATTTGATATTGAACAATTGAAAGCTGCAACAATCAGGGTTCAAAAAAGATTGGGTGGACTTGAAACAAAAAATGCTTTACAATTTTTTGATGAAGGAAACTTTGTTGCCGCATTTTCGATTTTATTAAGGTACTATGATAAGTTTTACCAGCGGGCAACCGACCTTCGCAAACAAGAAACCATAGAGAGAATTGCATTTGAGTTTATTGACCCATTATTGATCTCTGAAAGAATTATGACAACTGAACAGCAATCAACCTATACAAAATAACTTTTCAGTTTGGGGATTGAATTCCCAAATTGTAAAGATTTTAAAAAGCTGATTTTCATAAAAAAGTTTTGACACCAGAATAAAAAAAATGCTTAACCTGACTGAAATAAAACTCACCCAATTCTCTCACGGTGCCGGTTGCGGATGTAAGATTGCGCCTGCCGTGCTGGAAGAAATACTTAAAGATTCTAAAACCACCCCGAAAAATATCGGGGTCAAGAATCTTTTAGTTGGAAATGAAAGTGGAGACGATGCGGCTGTTTATGAAATGCCTGATGGAAATTGTTTGATAAGCACCACCGATTTTTTTATGCCCATCGTTGATGATGCTTTTGATTTTGGAAGAATTGCAGCAACCAATGCACTAAGTGATGTTTACGCCATGGGCGGAAAACCATTGATGGCATTAGCAATACTCGGTTTCCCTGTAGAAAAACTGCCTGTTGAAATTGCACAGGAAATTTTACGCGGAGGAAAATCTGTTTGTGAAGCAGCAGGAATTCCATTAGCAGGAGGACATACCATTGATTCAACAGAACCAATTTTTGGTTTGGCAGTGAATGGTTTGATTCAGAAAAAAAATATCAAGCGCAACAACACTGCAAAGGATGGCGATTTAATTTTTCTTACCAAACCCATAGGAACTGGAATTCTTTCTACTGCCTTAAAACGAAAACTGATTGATGAAGAAGCAATGAAACCCGCGGTTGATGTGATGACTATTTTAAATTTTATTGGGGAAAAATTCGGCGCACTCAATTATGTAAATGCAATGACAGATGTTACAGGATTCGGTTTGCTTGGGCATTTATTAGAAATGTGTGAGGGCAGTAAACTCTCAGCTGAAATTTTATATTCCCAAATTAAATTTATTGACGGCGCAGAACCACTTGCGAAAAAATTCGTGGCACCCGATAATACTTTTAGAAACTGGAAAAGCTATGAGCCAAAAGTTATGGGTATTGCAGGTGAATCACTTGTTACACTCTGTGATCCGCAAACAAGCGGAGGATTGATGGTGGCTGTTGATCCGAAATTTGAAAATGAGTTTGTTGAATTACTGAAAGAAAACAATTTGACAAATCACCTAAATCCCATTGGTAAGTTTGTTTCCTTAAGAGAGAAATTTGTTCAGGTGCTGTTATAGAAAAGTTAAAAACCTTTGTGCGGAAAACCTTACAGTAGCATTACACAATCCTACGCTTCAATTTTCTATTTTCGCCACTCAAAATTTTCAGCAACCAATATCTCATCCATTGTCAGTCAGCGTTACAGGTCTTACAAAAATTTACAGCGGGCAAAAGGCAGTTGATAATATTTCTTTCAATGTAAAGAGCGGAGAAGTGCTTGGTTTTTTGGGCCCTAACGGGGCAGGCAAATCCACAACCATGAAAATTATTTCCGGCTTCATTCCTCCAACAGAAGGCAAAGCAACTGTTTGTAATTTTGATGTAGAGACACAATCGCTTGAAGCCAGAAAAAATATTGGTTACCTGCCAGAGAATAATCCGCTTTATCCCGATATGTATGTAAAAGAGTTTCTTCATTTTACCGGTAAATTGAATGGAGTAAAAAACAGGAATGCAAGAGTGAAAGAGATGATAGGTATTGTTGGCTTGCAGGTTGAGCAGCGAAAAAAAATTGGCGCACTTTCAAAAGGTTACCGACAAAGAGTTGGAATTGCTCAAGCGTTGTTACATGATCCTAAAGTTTTGATCATGGATGAACCAACATCAGGCCTCGATCCGAATCAATTAGCCGACATAAGAGAATTGATTAAAAATTTAGGAAAGGAAAAAACTGTAATTCTTTCAACCCACATTATGCAGGAAGTGCAGGCAATTTGCAATCGTGTAATTATCATTAGTAAAGGGAAAATTGTTGCAGATGATTCGGTAGAAAAATTACAAAGTGGCAATTCGAATGATGTTTCAACAAAAGTGACTTTTAAAAATTCAGTTTCGAAAGAAGCGCTCAGAAAAATTAAAGGAGTGAATAAAGCAGATTCAATTAGTGAAAATACATGGCTTCTTCATTCATCATTTAACAATGAAGAAGAAATTTTTCAATTCGCAGTGGAGCAGAAAAATATAATTACATCAATGACCAATGAACAACTTGGATTAGAAGATATTTTTAGAGAATTAACGAAAGGGAAATGAAAGATTTTTGAATGCAGAACACTCGACTTTGGAACAATCGAACATGCGAACAATTGAGCAACTGAATTTTAGAGTATTTGAATGTTATGAATAATGAAATTGTGAATTGACAAATATGGAAACCATTATCAAAAAATATGACTTAGAAGAGCGATTGATTGACTTTACGGCCTTGTGTTTGGATGTGGCAGAACATTTACCTTCTACGCGGACAGGAAATTATTATTCAGATCAATTGATTAGATCTTGCTCAGTACCGAGTCTAATTTATGGAGAAGCAAAAAGTGCAGAATCAAAAAATGACTTCCTTCATAAAATGAAGCTTTGTTTAAAAGAGCTTAGAGAAACAAATATC
>JAJAYG010000025.1 GCA_026786335.1 Chitinophagales bacterium
GTTTTAATGTTGCTGATAATTATTAATTCATTTGCACAAAATATATTGAGCGGAAAAGTTACAGACGCAAAAGATGGTTCGCCCCTGATTGGTGCAACCGTTTCTATTCCCGAAATAAAAACCGGAACAGTCACTAATGAAAACGGTAAATTCAACATCAATAATTTACCCGATGGAAATTTTTTGATCCGAATCAGCTACATTGGCTACTCAACAACTGCTCAGCGGGTTGATGTGAATGGAGCAACAATTATTAATTTTTCACTCAGCAATTCAGCCATTGAACAAAATGAAGTAATTGTAACCGGTGTATCAACGGCAACAGAAATCAAGCGTACACCCACTCCCATTTCTGTAATCTCTAAAGAAGAATTATGGCAAACTCCATCAACAAATATTATTGATGCAATTGCAAAACAGCCGGGCATTTCGCAAGTAACTACCGGACCAGGTATTTCGAAACCCGAAATTCGCGGTCTTGGCTATAACCGCGTGGTGGTACTGGATAATGGCATTAGACAAGAAGGGCAACAGTGGGGTGATGAACATGGAATTGAGATTGATGAATATGCCGCAAACAAGGTGGAGATTCTTAAAGGACCCGGCAGTATTATGTATGGCAGCGATGCGATGGCAGGCGTAATCAATATTCTTTCTGCCGACCCTGTTGCCGAAGGAAAAATTCACGCAGATCTTTTCACAAACTATCAAACTAACAACAGTCTCATTGGCTATTCAGCTGATGTGATGGGAAATGAAAAGGGTTTTGTGTGGCTCGGAAGATTTAGTGGCAAGCGGGCACACAGTTACCAAAATCCTTATGACGGTTACGTTTTTAATTCGGGTTTTAAAGAGCGTGCAGGAAGTGGTTATATTGGATTGAATAAAGCTTGGGGCTACTCGCATCTTAATTTCAGCATTTATAGTTTTAAACCGGGCTTAGCGGAGGGATCGCGAGACAGCACAGGCGCCTTCATAAAAGCAGTAGCTGTAAATGATTCTACTGCTGAAACTGTGGAGGCAACAGCCGATGATTTGAATTCGTACAATTTATTTATTCCTAACCAAAACATCAAACACTTTAAAGTTTCGCTGATGAATAATTTTTACATCGGCAACTCAAAGTTGTATGTGAATGTAGGTTATGAAAATAATCAGCGGCAGGAATTCGGTGATATTTTTAATCCCGACCAATACGGTCTTTATTTTTTCCTCAACACCATTCCTTATGATGTGCGGTGGACGATTCCTGAATCGCATGGATGGCATGTAACGTTAGGTTTGAATGGCATGTATCAGCAGCATGAGAATAAGGGAATCGAATATTTAGTACCATCATATCATCTGTTGGATGGAGGTATTTTTTTGTTTGCACAAAAGACGATTAAGAAACTTACCCTCAGCGGAGGTTTGAGATTTGATAACAGAAACATTACCACACAAAATCTTTTTCTTAATGAAGCAGGTATGCAGGTTTCAACACCCGATTCATTTTCAATTCTGAAATTCACCGGAACTTCTTTAAAGCTCAATGCGGTTTCGGGGAGTGCAGGATTGAGTTACGAAATTTCGAAACAATGGATATTGAAAGCAAATGTTGCACGCGGATTTCGCGCACCAAATATTGCAGAGCTTGGTGCTAATGGGAGACATGAAGGAACATTCCGCTATGAGATTGGCAATCCTGATCTTATAGCTGAATCAAGTTTGCAGTTTGATGCCGGTCTTGGTTTTAATACAGAGCATGTTTCGGGTGAATTGAATTTGTTCGACAATCATATTTCCAATTTCATTTTCCCCGAAAAATTATTAAGCATACTCGGTGGTGATTCAGTTAATATGGATGAAGCAGATGGAAGTTCGGTACCTGTTTATAAATATGTACAAGGCACTGCGAATTTATATGGCTGTGAATTTTCAATCGATATTCATCCTCATCCTTTTGATTGGCTTCATTTCAAAAGTTCTTTCTCTTATGTAAAGTCAGTTCAAAAAAATCAACCTGATTCTACCAGGTATTTACCTTTTACACCACCCGCACGCATTCAATCAGAATTGCGTGGCAATTTCAAAAGGATCAATTCTTCTTTCAGAAATTTTTATGTGGTATTTGGATTAGTGTACAACTTTGCACAAAACAATGTGTACAGTGCTTATGGAACTGAAACGCCTTCGCCTGCATACATGCTGTTGAATGCGAGCGCAGGAACCGACGTGTATATGAAAGATCACGTGCTGTTTACACTCTCTCTTATTGTAAATAATCTCGCTGATAATGCTTACCAAGATCATTTGAGTCGCTTGCGGTATGCGCCTGAAAATATTGCAACAGGAAGAGTGGGTATTTACAACATGGGAAGAAACTTTAGCATTAAACTCAACATTCCTTTTGATATTAAGAAGTAAAATATTGAAACCAGTGCTGTGAATTAAAATGCCGCATGGGTTTCATTTCAAAAATTATTTTTAACCGGTAACATTTTATTTCTGTTTTATGAAATCACTTTTGTTTGAAACAGCAGTGGTATCTTCGCGGCAACAAGCCATTATCTTGTTTTGTAATACTGAATCATGATCACTATCTACTATCGCCACGGAGAAAAAGTAGTTCGCGAAACCGATTTGCGCGCCTTACCGCAAATTGATCCGCTCAGTGTTGTATGGGTTGATCTGTTTCGCCTCGATGATGAGGAGATGCGATACATCACCAACAAGTTTGGAATTAACCTCTACGAAAAGCAACAGCAGGAAGAAATCGAAAGCAGCTCGCGCTATCACGAAACCAATAAGATGATTGTGGCGAATTCCAACTTCCTTATTCAACAGGGAGATGGTTATGTGAGCGACCCTGCAACTTTTATTTTAAAAAATAATTACGTGATCACGCACCGCACCAATGAGTTCCGCTCATTTGCCGAGGTGTCGAAGAGAATGATATTGCTTCCTAAAGGATTTCCGTCGGGCTATCATGTGCTGCTTGCGATTTTTGAAAACAGAATTGATTTGGATGCTGATATTTTGGAGATGATAGCGAAAGAA
>JAJAYG010000026.1 GCA_026786335.1 Chitinophagales bacterium
AAGGAAATTTGAAATTGTAAAATTGCCAGCACCATCAGCCGCTGCAACGTATTGATTTAATCCATCAACAAACCGTACGCTTGCATTTGGAATTGCAAAGTTGGTAACTGAATCAATCACAGTTCCAGTAAGAATTACAAGTGTAGGCACCGTCATTTTCACATTCAAAGTTGTAAGTAAACCGCTGTTGAGTGAAACATTAATATTTCGGGTTGAGTATCCTGCTGCAGTGAATTTAACAGTATAATTACCCGGAACTCCTATACCAGTTTTGTATTCACCTGACAGATTACTTAAAGTAGTTTGATCGGTATTCAGAATTTCAACACTAACATTATTTAATAATACTCCGGTAACACTGTCTGTAACAATTCCTTCCAACCAACAAGCAGGAACATAAGTTGGAGTTAGCACATACAAACCATCTTCAATGTTTGACAGAATTAAATTCCCTGAGGGCAAATATGGATATGCTCCCCATGTTCCATTGTATCCATTACATGCATTTAACCACGTATCATAAGATGCAACTTTGATCATATTCTTTGGTCGCGATACATCGAATACAACAACGCCATCGCAGTAATATGCAGTCACTGCAAACTCATCGTTAAGCAAATGCACATTGTGAGGAATTACTGATGTGCCGGGAAAAGATTGCACCCGATCAAGTTCTGTGATGTTGGATAAATCTGAAACATCATACGAAGCAACAAAGGCACCTGATACTTCATCAGTTGTAAAAAGATAATGATTATCTGATGTTGGCCATGCATTGTGAGTGAAATTATTTGGGGTATTAAAAGAAGCCATCAACACCGGTGCAGCAGGGTTTGCAACATTCACCACCTCAACTTGTCCATCAAAGATTTCTGATGCCCACATGGTATCACCTCTTACAAATGCGCTGTGCATGTAATGATTTTGGTAAGCACCTAAAAATGCAGGATTAAGCGGATCGGCAGTTAAATCAAAAATAGTGGTGCCTCCATTCCAGTAACCACCACCGATAATGTAGAGTCTTCCTTTTTCATCAATCCATAATTCGTGACCGTCGCTCTGCTGATAATTATTTACATCGGTGTAAATGAATGATGATTGATAAACAGTATCGGGTAATTGAGAAAGATCCATAATCAATAATCCGCCGCCGTCTTCATTGGTAGCATAAGCGTAGTTTTTATACGTTTTTATTTCTCTCCAAAAACTTGGAGTGTGTTGCACATCGAATTTAACAACCGGATTATCGGGGTCGGTTATATCTACAATCGAAACACCGAATGAAGTGCCAACCAAAGCGTATTCATTTCCCAAAGCATCTACATAACCCCATTCACTTGAACAGGTATAACCAGGATATGTAACATGACTTCTGAATTGCATATTAAAATCCTGTGCACTCAGATTGCCAACTAAAAAAAGAATTGAAAGAAAGAGAATAACCTTTTTCACGTTTTAAAATATTAACTGATGAAGAATAAATTTAGATTTAAGGCTGCAGAATATTAATCTGCAATGATAATTTTTTGCTGAAAGCTTATTCCATTAATGGTAATATTTACCAGATACAAACCTGCATTAAGCGTTGAGGCATTTATTGAAAGAACATTTGATCCCGCATTTACATTTCTTTCCGTTTCAATTATTTTTCTTCCTTCAACATTATAGACTTCAACATGAAGCGGGTTACCGGAATCTATTTCAGCCACTATACTAAACGAATTTCCTTTAGAAATTAAAGAAGGATAAATACTAAACTGATCCGTAGCGTTTGGAAGTGTAAGTAATCCTGTTCCTTGTACACTTGAAAAATGCCCGGTGCCGGAATAAACTCCGCAAGTATACCCTTCGTTTAAAGGTAATACTCTCCACACCCAATTTTCATTTGGTTCAATCCAGGTAGTGAATGCTGTGCCTTTTACAATCACATTCAATTGTAAAGGATAACCAAAGTTGTAATACTTGGTAGCTTGCAAATTGTAAAATGTTGCATTTGGTACTGCTGACCAACTGAATTCTGCAAACGTATTTGAAACATTATCTGCGCTATCAATCGGCAGAATAAGTGTTGGTAATTCGGTAATTAGCGCAGTTGATGGCACCGGATGATCAAGTAAATTTCCTCTTTCAAAAACGAGATTGTTGATCATTGCATCTGTTTCTTCAGCGCTAAATCTGTTTGCACAATGGTCACTTGAATAACTCATAAACAAAGTTTCATCGGGATCATATTGATCGCCGTGCTGATCAGTAGAATCCCCATTGTAAGGGCATTCCCATCTGTAATTTAAAAAATCAGCTGGCGTATCACAGAATAAATCTCCGCCAACTGTGCAATTGCTTCCGTCAACAAATTCCGAAATATTATTCACCTTATCAAAAGGATGCGGTAATGAAAAATAATGCCCTAGCTCATGCGCAAGTGTTGTGCTGCCTGGCATTGAACATGAGTTTGCAACCGTAAGCGCATCTGGTGAATAGGCAAAATAACCACAGTAACCCGCAGGATCATCAACAAAATAAAATCTTGGTAAAAACT
>JAJAYG010000027.1 GCA_026786335.1 Chitinophagales bacterium
AAAGGATACATTGGGTTAGGTGGTCATGGCTTAAAAGAACTTTGGCAATACACTCCCGACTGTGTCGGCATAACTGTATATGCTGATGCAGATGCTGATGGTTACGGGGATATTAACAGCAGTTTCTTCGCAGGCAACTGCTTAATACCAAGCGGTTATGTAACTGACAGCAACGATTGCAATGACGCAAATGCGAGCGTTCACCCGGGAGCAATAGAAGTTTGCAGCAATGGAATTGATGATAACTGCGATGGTCAAATTGATGAGAACTGCTGCAGCACACCAACAGGTCTTGCAACAACTAACATCACCTCAACAAGCGCTCAATTAAATTGGAACACGGTTACAAGCGCAACGAAATATACATTGCAGTATAAGCGGGATTCCACAAGTGTGCCTTGGACAAGCGTAACCATTATCGCTCCCACAACTACTAAAACTATTACCGGACTTCTTACCAGCAGTAAATACAAATGGAGAGTAAGAAGCGTTTGCGGCAGCGTGAAATCAGCTTTTTCCGCTGTAGTAAAATTTACCACGTTGTTGCGCCTGGGCGAAGAATCATCACAACAAAGTTCACTAAAGGTTTATCCCAATCCCGTAATTACGTCATCAATGATTTCATTTTATCTTCAGGAAAACTCCTTGGTTAACATTGAACTACTTGATTTAGCAGGTAGAAAAATCAAAACATTGCTAAACGAAAATCTTGAAGCCGGAGATCATAATCTGAAATTGAATCGGGAGCAACTTTCTGCAGGAATTTATTTTCTGAGAATAAAAATGAATAACGAATCCTCGATCATTAAAATCATCATTCAATAAATTCAATAACCCAAAAATTTTAATCCTATGAAATCATCTTTCTTCTTCACGCTGTTGCTTCTTGCAAGTATGAGCAACTTTGCACAAATCTTCGAAAGCAGCGCAGTGACTGACAATACGTTTGTCACATCTTCCTTTATCAACGACAACGAAGGTTGGTTAGCAGATAACAATGCCATGCTTTTTCATACCAAAAATGCCGGACTAACATGGGATTCAATTTCCGTCTCAAAGAATTTTGTTAAGCTGGATTTTGCTGATGCACTTATTGGATACGGAATTTCATCAGACGGCGGTGCATACAAGACAACGGATGGTAGTTACACGTGGACTTATCTTTATCTTCCCGGTAACATCAGTAAAGTGCTTTACTTTCTTGATAGCAAGAACGGTTTCATTGGCGGATATCAAATGATTTTCAAAACAACTGACGGCGACACAACATGGGAAACAATTAACACCGAAGATGTTTCGTTCTCAGATTTTTATTTTACCAGTTCATTAATTGGAATAGCTGTAGTGAATGATGATGCTGCAAACAACAGATGTGTATGGAGAACAATAGATGGAGGATCATCATGGAAAAATGTATGCAATGCAACAGATTATTTAATGAACGCTGTCTGGTTTACAAATGAAAATACAGGATGGGCTGCAGGATACTGTGATCGCGGAGGAATAATGGAACCATCAATCCTGAACACAATAGATGGCGGACAAACATGGAATATTGCCTATGGAAATTGGCCGGTTGATAGTAAAGGTGAAGCATTCAGCGACATCCGTTTCAGAAATGAAAAGGAAGGATATGCAATCTCTCGTTTTGCTTACGATGTGTATACAACTGATGGCGGCGCATCTTGGAATTTGATTCATGATTCTGAAACACTTGGTCTTTCCCCACTGTATGGCGTTTACAAAACGCTTGACGGATATAACAATCTCTACCTATCAGGCGAGAATGGGAATGTGGCAATGTGGAAATAAATTTATTACTGCTTTCGAATCTTTTTTTCACACCACGAGTTAAGAAATGTTTTAAGAAATATCTGACTATCTCTATTAAAAAAAGGAACGCTACACTGCGCTCCTTTTTTTCTTGCCACGCCATAAGGCGGAGGAATAAAATGTTTACAGAAAGAACAAAGCCCCCATTCTTTTTCTTAAGTTTGTGAAAAGAATTTTTTTATGCCTACCCTCAATACAGTTCTTGATGAAGTGATGAAGCTGGATTATGAAAGCACCGAAACGCTGCTCGAAATAATTCGTAAGCGCCAGATTGAAAAACGAAGAGACGAAATTGCCCGTAATGCCCGCACTGCAAAAAAGAATTTTGCCAAAGGGAAGTTAAAAGCGATGACTGCTGATGAGTTGATAAAAGAGCTTAGCCAAAAGAAACAATCATAATGGTTTCCCGCAAACTGGTTAGGGAAAAATCGTTCGAAAAAGCTTACAAAAAATTCACCAGAAACAACCATGCTTTAAAAAAGAAAGTTGATCAGGCGCTTCATTCGCTTGAGCAGGATGCTTCGTCAAAACATCTTCAAACCCATCAGCTAATTGGTAAACTTAAAGGACTCTCGGCTTGCTCATGCGGCTACGAATGCCGAATCGTTTTCTCAATTGAAAAAGATAAAAATGACTGAATATATCTTGCTCATTGATATAGGAACGCATGATGACGTTTATTAATCCACATCAACTTTGTTTGATCACCGAAATAACTTTATTGTTTTACAAACATCTTAGTATCCTTCATTCCACTAATCCCCTACTTGGCGCAAGTGTCCGTTTGTGCTTTCTGTTTTTTAATTAATTTCTTATCGTGCACAAGAGGACGCTTGCTCCAGTTGGTGATTCACAC
>JAJAYG010000028.1 GCA_026786335.1 Chitinophagales bacterium
AAATTGAACTGAAGAAAAATAAAAACGGATTTCAAGTCACTATCAAAAAATATTTCAGCCCTTATCTTTTTTCGAAACTGGAAGAATTTAAAATGAAGAAAACTAAAAAAGCACAGCGAAAAAATGAAGGTGAACATCAATTTAATTTCAATTCACTGAGTGAACATGGTCTTGAATTAATCGAAGCCATTCAGTTTGACACTACACTAAGAAAAGACGGAGTTTGGGTGAGTGATTTAGGATTGGAAGATAAAGCAGGCATCAAAGAAAAAATTCGCGGCGAATACCAATTGCATACCGATCAGTTTAAAATGAAGATCAGAAATATCGCAGGTGACGAAATCATCATCAACAGTCGGGCAATAAAATGAGCAACTTGAAAGAAGGAGTTGATTACTACATCAACAAAGATGGTTTGTTTGTTTTTACAGAAGCCTATCACCTAAGGCGTGGCTACTGTTGCAAGAGTGGTTGCCTGCACTGTCCGTATGGATTTGGAATTGTTCCGAAGGAAACCCTTCGGGAAAAGGCCTGCCTTCCATACAGGCAGGGAAAGTTGAAAGTTGTTCCTGAGAAATCCCTTCGGGAAAAATGAAAATGAATAATTACAAGTAACTTTATTTTCTAAGAACCATTTTACCAAAATATTTTATTATGAAAATACTTCTCGCCATTTTTCTCAGCACCATGCTGCTCGATGCTTCAACCTGCAACAGCAATAATAAAAATGATTGCATTGATCCCGCAAAAATTGATACGCTCGCTGCATGCACTCGTGAATACATGCCTGTATGCGGTTGCGATGGAAAAACTTATTCAAATAAATGTGAAGCGGAACATCACGGCGTTTTGCATTGGACGGATGGGGCTTGTGCTGACAGCAAATAATCAATAAGATTTTTTTTCACTCAAACCTGATCGCCTTCACCGGTGAAATTCTTGAAACCAGATAAGAAGGTATTATGAGTGTGACCAAACAAACCACGAGCGTTCCTATGTTGATGAGCATGATGTAAGTGGGATCGATTAATACAGGAGCAACAGAAACATAATAGGATTGCTCATCGAGTTTTATAATGTGAAAATATTTCTGCAGCAAACTAATTCCTATTCCAATAACATTTCCTGCAAGCAATCCAAGTACGGTAATGTAAACTGCCTGGTATAAAAATATTTTACGAATCATCCAGTTTGATCCGCCAAAAGATTTTAATATACCGATCATATTTGTTCGTTCGAGAATTAAGATCAAGAGCACGGTCGTCATGTTAATTATAGCAACTAAAATCATGAGTACAATAATTACTACTTCATTGGTGTTTTGCAGATCGAGCCAATCGAAAAGGTTGGGATTTATATCTTTCATCGTCTTCGCTTGCAATTTTTCGGGTAAATAATTTTCATTGATTTGCTCTCCCATTCTATCTAATTGCCGCACATCATTAATGTAAACTTCAAACCCTCCTACCTCATCTTGATTCCAGCTATTCAATCGTTGCAGCGTTGCGATGTCAACCAGTGCATAGAGCCGATCATATTCTTCTAATCCCGTTTTGTAAATGCCGGTGATTTTTAGCTTGCGATACCGCATGGGGTCTTGTACAAAATACACGAGCACATCATCCTCAACTTTCAGGTTGAGTCTGTCGGCAGTTGTTTTTGAAATGATGATTTTGTTTTTTGAAGTGGAGTCGCCCGGTTGAAAAATATTTCCTTCCACAACATATTTTTTCAAAAAGCTCCAGTCAAAATCCTTTCCTATTCCGCGAAGCACAATTCCTTCAATCTCATTCTGTGTTTTTATAATGCCCGCTTTGGTTGCAAAAACCTGAATGTGTTTTACGCCATTAACCGTATCGAGTGAAGGATAAAATTTTTGATTGCGCTCAATAGGTTCTTCGCCATAAGAAGCACTTTGCTCATAAGTGCGTATGATGATGTGCCCCCAGAAACCAAAAACTTTTTCGCTGATCTCTTTTTGAAAGCCACTCACCACAGCACCGGCAACTATCATCACAGCCACGCTTAATGCAACAGCAACCATTGCCACCCGAACAATAAATTGCGAGAATGATTTTTTGCTGCTGAATGCAAGGCGATGTGAGATGAAGTATTCAAGATTCATAGGGGGTAATTGGGAAATTTGGGTATTGGGATATTGGGTTTCGAGTTTTGGGTTTTGGGTTTAGAGTTTTGCGAAGCAACTTTTTCAGACAGTTTTTTTAACTCCATTTTTAATTCATTAGATTCATTTTGAATCAATCTCATTTTCTTTCATACAAACTTTGTTCAACTCAAAACCCGAAACCCGAAACTCAAAACTCTTTACCTTAGCTGCGATAAAAGTATGCAAACCAAAATTTCATTTTTCATTTTCCGCAATTACTCCTTGTTAATTGCTTTCATGCTTCTGCTCATAAAAAGTGAAGCGCAGGAAGTAGCCATGAATATTTTTACTCCACCCGTTATGGTTGGAGCTGAAAGAACAGTGGACTATTTTAATTATTTATCAGGAAAAAATGTTGCGCTTGTTGTGAATCAAACTTCGGTAATTGGAAAAATTCACTTGGCAGATTCGCTCTTGAATGCAGGGATAAAGATTAAAACCATTTTCTCTCCAGAGCACGGCTTCCGTGGAACTGATGATGCGGGAAAAGAAATTTCAAACGGAGTAGATGCAAAAACCGGAGTGCCCTTAATTTCATTATATGGAAAAGAAAAAAAACCTTCGGCAGAAAATCTGAAAGGGATTGATGTGGTAGTGTATGATATACAAGATGTGGGCGTGCGCTTCTACACTTACATCAGCACTTTGCATTATGTAATGGAAGCATGTGCCGAAAATAATGTTGAATTGTTATTGCTCGACAGACCTAACCCAAATGGATTTTATGTTGATGGCCCTGTACTCGATACTGCATTCAAATCATTTATTGGTGTTGATGCTGTTCCAATTGTTTATGGAATGTCGGCAGGTGAATATGCGCAAATGCTCAATGGAGAAAAGTGGTTACATAATGGAATTCAATGCAACCTCAAAATAGTTAGTTGCCTCAATTACACGCACAATACTTTGTATCAATTGCCGGTAAATCCATCTCCCAATTTAAGATCGATGACTGCGATCTATTTGTATCCTTCTATTTGTTTGTTTGAAGGAACCATAGTGAGTGTTGGCCGTGGAACTAATAAACCATTTATGCTAATCGGTTATCCCGATTGTGAGAAAACAAATATTTCTTTTACTCCAAAAAGCATGAGCGGTGCAAGTGATCCGCCATACAAAGACAAAAAATGTAACGGCTTCGATCTCTCAGGTTTAAATTATGGTTTCTTTGAAGAGAACAAAAAAATAAGTTTGCTATGGCTGCAAAAATTTTATACCGGCTACCCTGATCAGGAAAAATTCTTTACCAACTATTTTGATTTGCTTGCAGGAACCGATGAGTTGAGAAAACAAATTGTGAATCAAAAAACAGAAACAGAAATTCGCCGAAGCTGGGAACCGAAACTTTCGGCGTTTAAGCTGATCCGGAAAAAGTATTTGTTGTATGAGGATTTTGAGTGAAAAATAATTTAAAAAAGCTTTACCACAGAGGGCACAGAGAAAAGGATCACAGAGTTCACAGAGAAAAAAAACACGAATTGAAGTGATGAACAAACTCTTTTAACTCAGTGAAATAAAACTCAGTGATCACTGTGTTAAAAATTTAAGCGATAAAGATTCTAAAGGAAACCAATGAGCAA
>JAJAYG010000029.1 GCA_026786335.1 Chitinophagales bacterium
ACTGAAGATTTGGAAAGGAGATTAAAAGAACATAATCAAGGCAAATCTAAATTCACAGCAACTTACCTCCCTTGGAAAATTATTTATTCTCAAGTTCATTAGAATTATATTGATGGAAGAAAAAGAGAAAAATATTTGAAGAGCGCAGCCGGCAAAAAATTCCTTCAAAAAGTATTGGATGCAAACTCGAGTTCCCTGCCCGAATGACTTCGGTAAGGCGGGGATTCTCGTACGCGCTACAAGTTGATATGCTAATATGCTAATTAGCAAATTCCATAATCTATGAATCAACAGTTTGCAAAAACTACCTGCTCAAAGGCAGTTTTCTTAGTTCAGAAATCTCCCAAGTTATTTATCTTCTATTCTGGTAATCTGCACATTTCTCATTATCACATCTGTGAAGCATCACATTTGCATATTATCACATCTGCACATCAAATAATTACCACCCTTCCTTTCCAACCATTACCCGATCGCTGCCATCAAACTGAGGAGTTTGAATTGAGAGCACTTTCATAACCTTATCTTTTCCTATTACCCGCAATGCATGCACCATTCCCTTTGGAATATAAATGAGATCGCCCGAACCTACAGCTATTGATTGCGAACCGAGGAGCATTTGCCCGTTGCCTTCAATCACATAAACTTGTTCCGAATGATCGGCATGGTAGTGCGGCTTTACTACATCTTTAATCCAGATCAATGTGCTGGTAACACTTGAATCGGAATTTATTTGTTGTGAGACAATATTATCGTACGGTTGTTTTTGTTTTAATGCAAGAAGGTTTTCAACCTTTTGAGAAAAAGCATTGAAAGAAAAAATACAGAGTAATGAAGAAAGAATAAAAAAGTATTTGCGCATGATAAGAGTTTTAGAATGCGCAAATTAAAATAGAAGTAATGAATGGAAGAAGAAAACTTACGCCACCTTTAACTGGCGAAGTTTAGATTTTGTCCTGTCTTCCGCACTTTTTCATAGGTGAAAAAATGATCATTGAAAATCAATTTGTTGTGAAGAAAAAATCATGAAAGTGGGTGTCCCGGCTGTGGTTTTTATTTTGTGGCGGTGTTTGTAAGGAAGAAGAAAAACAAAAGTGGCGTTATCAGTATTCAGGTTATTGATAAATCATCAGGCAAGTACCGGCTGGTGAAAACCATTGGCAGTTCTGCTGCTGATGCGGAAATAAATTCTTTGTTTGAGCAGGGACAATCTTATATCAACAAGCACAAAGGTCAGGTAGAAATTGATTTCCAAAATGCCGATGACTTGTTTACAAAATTTATTGAAGGCATTAAGCAAGTGAATGTTGTTGGCAGTGAACGATTGCTCGGAAAAATATTTGATGAGATTGGATTTAACAGGATAGCAGATGAGTTGTTCAGAAAATTGGTGATAGCCCGATTGTGTTTTCCGGCAAGCAAATTAAAAACCACGGAATACTTGCGGCAGTATCAATCGTACTTTGTAGATGAAGATAAAGTTTACAGGTATCTGGATAAGTTGCACAAAACGCAAAAACAAGTTGTGCAACAAATCAGTTACGAGCATACGCGAAAGATTCTGGATAACAACATCAGCATTGTTTTTTATGATGTAACCACTTTGTATTTCGAGATTGAAAACGAAGACGAGCTTCGCAAAACAGGTTTTAGCAAGGAGGGGAAACATCAGCATCCTCAAATTGTATTAGGGCTTTTAGTGAGCGTAGATGGTTACCCGTTGGCTTACGATATTTTTGAAGGTAACAAGTTTGAAGGACACACCATGTTGCCGATCATTGATACGTTCAAAACAAAATATCAACTCGCACAGTTAGTCATCATTGCCGATTCAGGATTACTGTCAGGAGATAACATTACAGAACTTGAAACCAAAAAGTATGAATATATTCTGGGAGCAAGAATTAAAAACGAGTCGGCAAAAATCAAGCAGCAGATTTTAGCTTTCAAATTTAAAAATGGTCAAAGTCATATCATTCACAAAGACGCATCAGCCCGGCTCATCATCAGCTATTCAGAAGCTCGTGCAAAAAAAGATAAAGCCAACCGCGAAAGAGGATTGCAAAAATTAGAGAAGCAAATAAGAAAAGGCAAACTCACCAAAGCCAACATCAACAACAAGGGCTATAACAAATACTTAAAAATGAAAGGAGATGTAGTGATTGAAATTGACTATGAAAAATTTAACAGCGATAAAGCCTGGGATGGATTGAAAGGTTACATCACCAACACCGCTCTTTCAAAAGAAGAAATCATCGACAACTATAATCACCTTTGGAAAATTGAAAAAGCATTCCGCATTGCAAAGACCGATTTAAAAATAAGACCTGTTTACCATCAGCTCAGGCGCAGGATAGAAGCACACATCTGCATTGCCTTTGTAGCATACAAAATTTATAAGGAGTTAGAGCGGCAGTTAAAAAAGCATCAATCAAAACTAAGTCCGGAGAAAGCCATTGAAATTGCAAAAACGATTTATTGTATCAAAGCAATAAAACCCATCAGTAATGAGGTGATATATCAAACATTAATTCTTAACGAAGAACAAAAATATTTGACCGAATTATTTAATATGTGAATTTGGGTGTCCCAGTGCGGAAGACAGGAGTTCGCGCAACTCACTTCATTTTTAATTGAAAGAAAACATTTACCCGAACTCAGTGGTGAGTTAAAGCAAGCTCTTGGTTATTCATTCGGGAAGTAGTTTACTTATGCTGTAACTGATTGCGGATGTGCAAGATTTTCT
>JAJAYG010000030.1 GCA_026786335.1 Chitinophagales bacterium
CGCCAATCATTCTTAAGAAACGATACTCGGCCCTAGTTTCAAGATTAGGGCCGCTAACTGCAACATAAACTCCTTTGCTTAATGGAATGTTAAATTCTACAGCTATCGTTTTCATTTTTTCGAGTAATGAAAAACTATAAGGCTCACTCATATCCGGAAACCGCTCTCCCAATTCATCATGATTTTTTCCGGTAAGCGGGTTGGCAGTTTGTAAATTGATGTGGTCTTCAATTGCCATCAATGTTCCTTTCTTCATTGCAGAATTCATACTGCCTGCAGCATTGGAAATAAGCAAGTGTTTTATTCCAAGCAACTTCATTACTCTAACAGGAAAAGTAATTTGCTGCATTGAGTAACCTTCATAGGAATGAAACCTTCCCTGCATTGCTAACACTTTTTTACCGCTTAAATTTCCGTAAATCAATTTACCACTGTGAAACTCAACTGTTGAAACTGCAAAATTTGGAATCTCTTTATAGTCAATTTCAATTTCCTTTTCAATTTTAGTTGCAAGATTTCCGAGACCTGTGCCCAAAATAATTCCTACATCGGGTAACTGAATGCCTTTGTTTTTTAGAAAGGAAACGGTTGTATTAATTAATTCCAATTTGAAACTATTTTGATTTCGCTTACAAAAGTAGCAGATTGTTTTAATCAGCTTATTTGAAAAAATTTAAAAATTCACAATACTTACAAATTATTAACAGTTCAAAAACACCTTGTTGTGAGTTGCTAATTGCCGGTTGATGTACCCTTGCATCGAACAAAAATGTTTCAAAATGAAAAAAGAATTTTTATTTCCATTTCTAATTATTGTTATGTGTGCATTTTCATTCACGCTTAAGAACAATAAGCCTAAAGTGGTTAATGCAAGTGCCGTTTCAGTTCCATTAAAAATAATGACAGATGTTGAATACCCCGATAACAATGCAATCGGATTTCGTGCTTCCATCGCCGGACAATACAGTCATACAAGTATTTCATTTGTTCAAAATTCTAAAGGGAATTTTGATATAACCATACCTGGTGGTAATGCAAACAGCGATACCATCTATCTTAAAGACATTAACTTATTGGAGATGATGCCAACCGTGCCTGATTTTGTGAAGGGAAATAAAGACCTCACAAAAATCTGTTTACTCAATCAGGAATGGAACCGCATGCAGGTAAAAATCCCAAAAGAATATTATACACTATCTGGTAGCGGAAACGAAAAAACAATTGTATCACGAGTTGATCTTGCTAATAATTGTTTAGCGAAAGGATTGTGGGAATGTATTCTTTTTACCAAAGAAGCTGATAAAGAAGTTTTGTACTTCCAAAGCTGGTTTAACTTCCCTGATGATTTGTACAATACTTTATTTGAGAAACGCAATGGCTTTAGTATTGCGCCTTATGATGATATGCTTAAAAATTATGATCACTCATATGTTGGATTACCAATAGATTTAAAAAAGCTGCGCACCATTTCACCTGGTAAAGAAGTAAAGTTTGTGAGCAAAAACGATCAGCTTTATCCTTTAGCTGGCGAGCGCCAAACAAAAGCAAAGAATATAATTGCTCCTGTTACTGTTGCTTCTATCAATGATTTCCTAAATGATCAAACAAGATATGCAACGTTTGCTCCTCCAGGTATGTACTCAAGAACACAACCTCGTGTAACACAACTTAGCCGCTTACAAAAATTAGAAAAAGTTACAATCAGCAGAACCACCTCAAAAAATACTGCGCTTACTGTTGGAATGGAATTTCATCTTTCGTTTTCATCAAATGATGGAAGCACAAAAACTGAATTGGTTATAGGCGGAGTTCAGAAAGACCGCATCCCTGTATTAAACGAGGGCACAATTGCCAAAGGATTTCAAATGCCCATGGGAATTTCAAATCACACTTTCTACAGCAGCTATTCCGAATTGCTGAAGTTCTCTTCGAAACAAGATCCATACTTCGCCTTCTTACTTGACAATAATGGAAAGTGGATTGACAGCCATGATGTTGGGATTGACGGTCCCTTGTTCTGGATCGATGATCAGGATCCAACCAAATTGCATTTGATGATTCTTTCATTCGAGCGCCACTCCTTTGTTGGTCATTACATTATTGATCTTCCAAAAGCATCTTAATATTTACAATATGCCGTGGTGCAAATGCGCCACGGCTTTTTTCATTTCACACCCTAAACCAAAACAAACATGAAAATCGTTTACACATTTTTTGTGGTGGCAATTGTATGTCTTGCAATTCCCCAATCAAGCAACGCACAGCTTTCATTTGATGGGCTTAAAGACAAATTAAAATTCACCGGCGATGTAAGAGCACGCGCTGAATATGATTTTAATTATTTAAAATCTGATAGCACAGAATCAGATGATCGCTTTCGCCTTCGCTCACGCGTTCGCTTTGGAACAACGTTTCAGTATAATGAACATTACAGCTTTGGTATTCGCCTTCGAGCAGGTAACCTTGCCGATCAACAATCTCCTCACATTTCATGGGGATCGAGTGGTGAAGATGCACCATGGTCATTAGGATTAGATAAAGCTTATATTAAAGGTGATTACGGTAAATTCTGGTACTCGCTTGGTAAAAATGATTTCCCATTTTATGCCGTTGCTGATGAATTATTCTGGGATAATGATGTAACACCTGAAGGCGTAGCATTGGGTGGAGTATTAAAAGCAAATGACCAATGGTCGTTTAAACCTACAGCAGGATATTTTCTTATTAAAAATGCAAATGCAGGATTCTTAAAAAATGATGCAACACTTGGAGCAATTCAATTAGCTGCTACAGGCGCCATAAGTAAAATGGATTTAAATGTTGCTGCAGGATATTTTGCATTTTCAAACATGCCTAACTACCCCGACGGAACTCAAACTGACACGCTTGATTATGGTGTGTTTGTAGTTGATCTTAAAGTGGGATTGAAAACAAAAATTCCTATCGCTTTCGGCGGCGACTTAATGTTGAACACAACTGATTACAGTGCGAATAAAAGAATCGACACTGCATTTAAAGATCAAAAAACCGGCTTTGATGTTTTTGTTGAAGTGGGGTCACTTAAAGATAAAGGAAACTGGATGGCTGCAATCTACTATGCGCATATTGAGAAGTATGCTGTAGTGGATTATATGGCTCAGGATGATTATTTGCGCTGGGGATTTCCGAACAATGCAACAGGAACAAGGAGCAGCAATTTTTCTGCACCCGAATTCAGACTTGGCTATGCCTTTGGTCCAAAGTTTAATGTACTCGGTAGATTTTATTTAGCTAAAGGAATTGCAAAAGCATCAACTGCAAAAGTGCTTGAAGAAGCTAATCGCTTTAGAATCGATTTTAATATCGGATTCTGATAAAAAGTTTTGTGTGGATTTAATAGAAAGGTGCCGGTTTAAACGCCGGCATTTTTCTTTGAGTTAAGCAGATCTTCTTCATTATCTACATCAATCAATTCTTTCAAAAGTTTATAGGTGCCATTCATATTCCGAATATCAATAAGCGTATCCTGAAGCACTTCATCGTGGCTCCATTTTTTATTTTTAAAAAGGGAAACATGAAGCGCACTCATTCCCAATAAATAATAGCCACCATCGTGCGATGGGCCGATCACAAAATTATTAGTGTTGAGTTCTTCAAATGCCTGCTTAATTATTCGCGGAGTAATTTCAAAACTATCGCTGCCGATAATTACCACCCTGCGGTATCTTTTACCAAATGCGAGTTTAAATGCGTTGAGCATTCGCTTGCCCAAGTCACTTCCTTCCTGATCATACTTTTGAAAATGCTTTGGGTCAAAAATATCATCAGTTAATATTTCATCGGAATAAAAAACAGCTTTATCAAAAGGAATTTTTTTGGCAACAGCATTTGTGTGTGCCACCAATTCTCCATACACTTCAAGTGCTTTCGCATGGCCTACTGTTTTAGCCAACCGTGTCTTCACTTTTCCTTCAACAGGATTCTTAACAAAAATCATTAGTAATTCCGGCGACATCTCTATTCGTTTAGTGACCAATTATAATCTTGAAATGAAACTACAGCACTTGATTCTATTCTAGTATTTGAATATTTATTAAGAAAATCAATAAGGGAACCTTGCTTTGTAAAATCACTTTTATACCAATCAAAAACTGCCGACACTTTTATGC
>JAJAYG010000031.1 GCA_026786335.1 Chitinophagales bacterium
GGTTAACTCCTCATTTTCTTTTTTCAGTTTATCCTTTTTAGAAAAGCCGAGTTTTTTAAAAATGTCACTACCTTCAGTTTCTTCAGTAGCATTTTCATTAGCATTTTCTTCCGAAGCATCTTTTTCAATCTTATTTAGAATCTCATCGGCAGAAAGGTTTTCTAAACCTGAATCTTTATCACCATTCATTTCTTCTTCGTTTTTCTTTTCACTGTTCTCCATTGAATTTCTGTTTTGTAAAATGTGGTAGTCAAATCATTTGCCACGGCACTCTATTGAGACAATGTGGCATTGTTTCATTTTCGGGAGGTCAAAATTAGAGGAAAAAGATGGAAGAAGAGGTAACAGAAGCCATTAATTACATTGCTTCAGTAATTTTGATTTCGATAAAATATTACAATCGGCTTACAATAATCAGCTTCAAGTTTCATTTCTTTGACTATTGCATTTCAGATGCTTAATTTCGATGTCCATTTTATTAAGTAACGCATGAATTTCAGGTTTAAAATATTACTGCTTGCTTTGTTTCTTTTCACTCATGAAGCTAAAGCATTCCATATAATCGGCGGTGAGATTTACTATTCATGTACAGGAAATAATAATTATACCATCACCATGATTGTTTACAGGGATTGCAGCAATCTGAATGCTGCACCGTTTGATAATCCTGCTTCTATTGCGATCTATAATGCCGATCAAACTTTGTATCAGGCATTGGATGTTTACTATGATTCTTATACTGCTGTTCAACCCGATCTTTCGAATCCGTGTTTGATTGCACCTCCGGGCGTTTGTGTTGAACAGGCAATTTATCAGGCAACTATTTTTCTTCCATCAGCAAGCGGCGGTTATGATATCAGTTATCAGAGATGTTGCAGAAATACATCGGTTGTAAATATCATCGCACCAGAGAACACTGGCGCAACTTATTCTATTCACATTCCCGGCAGTTCACTGGCAACTTGCAACACAAGTCCTCACTTTTCTAATTATCCGCCGATAGTTATTTGTGCAAATGAAAATTTGATTTTTGATCATAGTGCAACTGAGCCTGATGGCGATGTGCTTCGCTATTCATTGTGTACTCCAAATCAGGGAGCCGATCAAACTTCACCTCAGCCAATACCACCTCCTCCTCCTCCTTATGATCCTATTTTCTGGAACCCGCCGTACAATGTAAATGATCAGATTGGTGGCATTCCTCCTATGGCCATTGATTCAATTACAGGATTGCTAACAGGCAAGCCAAGCAACGTTGGTCAATATGTGGTTGGTGTTTGTGTAAGGGAATACCGAAACGGAAATCTTCTTTGCACCAACACAAGAGATTTTCAATTTAATGTTGCAGACTGCGATCCGCTGATCATTGCAGATTTTTCATCACCACAATCTGTAAATCTAAATGCCGATACATTAACTTTATGCGGTACGCTGACAGTTAATTTTGATAACAACAGTTTTGGAGCAAGTGGTTATGAATGGGATTTTGGCGTAGCGGGAATTTCAACTGACGTTTCAGATTTACAAACGCCATCTTATACTTATCCCGATACAGGTATTTATAAGGTGCGACTGATTGCTTCGCCCGGTTTGCTATGTGGTGATACTGCTTACAAGTATGTTGAATTGCGGCTTGGAGTTGATCCCGATTTTTCAACTCAAAATGTTTGTGTTGGAAGTCCTTCATTATTCTTTGATCAATCAATTGCCCTTGATGGAAATCTTACAAGCTGGCAATGGAATTTTGGTGATGGCGGAAGCTCCAGTCTTCAAAACCCAATACATAATTATTTTGCTCAGGGAAATTACAATGTGACTTTAACAAGCAGTAATTCTTATGGATGTTATTCTTTCATTACAAAAACAATTACTGTTTACGCGCTACCGAATATTGCAGCAGCGCCCGATACTTTTATTTGCAATGTTGATTCTGTAATGTTGATCGCGCATGATGGTGTTAGCTATAGCTGGCAGCCGAATTATAATATCAGCAGCACATCCATCAGCAATCCCGTTGTTTCACCTGATGTTACAACCACCTATTATGTAACTGTTGTAAGTGATAAAGGATGCATAAATTCAGATTCTGTAACTGTGAAAATTACAGATACTGTACTTGCAGTTGCCGGCCCCGATACCACAATTTGCGAAGGACAACTTGTTCAGCTTTATGCTATGAATGCGGTGTACTATCAATGGTTCCCTGATGATAATATGAATAATGCTTTTATAAGCAACCCTGTTGTAAAGCCCGATGTAACAACCACGTATTTTGTAAATGCATTTATAGGTTCTTGCGTTGATCAGGATACCGTTACAGTTACAGTATTACCATTGCCACCTGCAAATGCGGGCGAAGATGTAACCATTAATCAGGGAGAGAGCACAAGACTAAATGCAAGTGGTGGAGGAATCTATCAATGGATTCCACCAGATGCATTAACGAATGCATTCATTTCAGACCCGAATGCAAATCCCATCAACACCATCACTTATGCGCTCATTGTTACCGGCGATAATGGTTGTGTGGCGTTTGATAGTGTTACTGTTTTTGTAACTCACATTCACGATGTTCTTGCGCCCAATGCATTTACGCCAAATGGCGATGGCATCAATGATTATTTTCAATTCTTTTTGAAAGGAATAAGTTTGATCACTTCAGTAAAAATATTTGATCGCTGGGGCGAGATGGTTTATTACTCAGCAACCAATGAAGTTAAAGGATGGAACGGAACCTATAAAGAACTCGATTGCGAAATGGATACTTATGTGTATTCAATAACAGGAATTACTTATGATGGTGATGAGATCAGAGTCTCGGGCTCTCTTACACTCATTCGCTAACCAATCTATTTTTTTATTTGCTTGTTTTTGCATTTTAATAAATGTAATTACATTTATAGCCCATCACAATCTCTGATGGGTATTTTATTCTTGTATACAATTATTTTTTTCATCAAACCCAACAATAATTTTTATGAAAACTTATCGAGTTCTCGGCCTCATGTCGGGTAGTTCATTAGACGGCATCGATTGCGCTTATTGCCGCATTGAAGAAGACAATGGAAAATGGCGCTATGAAATTGAAAAAGCTGAAGTAATTCCTTACCCTCCAAAATGGAGATTAAGATTACAAAGTTTAGTGCTGCAAAATGCAGTTACCTATTTAAAGACCGATACTTTCTATGGTCATTTTTTGGGAGAAGTTGCACGCAAGTTTATACAGGATAATATGCTGGAAGGGAAACTTGATTTTATTGCCTCGCATGGTCAAACTGTTTTTCACCAACCCGAAAATCAAATGACCAGTCAAATTGGTGATGGTGCTGCGCTGGTAATGGAAACAGGTTATCCTGTTATCTGTAACTTCAGAACAATTGATGTTGCACTCGGCGGACAAGGAACACCGATGGCTCCCACAGGAGATAAATATTTATTCTCCGATTTTAAATTCTGTCTCAACCTCGGCGGCATTTCAAACATCTCTTGCAAACTCGATAACAAAATTATCGGCTTTGATATTTGCGGAGTAAACATGGTGCTCAATGCGCTGGCTGGTGAAATAGATTTGGAATATGATAAAGACGGAAGCATTGCCCGCTCAGGTGCTGTGAATATGGATTTACTCAATGAACTGAATGCACAGTGGTACTATGAAAAACCATATCCAAAATCAATTGGTGGTGGCTGGGTTACAAAAATTTTTCTACCCATATTTAGAAAGTACCGAATACAAATTGAAGATAAACTTGCAACAGCAGTGGAACACATTGCCATGCAAATAGGCAAAGACCTTAAAAGTATTTACACCAATGAATATTTGAATAAGGAAGACAGCCACTCCATGCTGGTTACTGGTGGTGGTGCCTTCAACCGTTTTCTTTTAGAGCGAATTAATTTTCATTCACCTGTGCCTGTTGTAGTGCCCGACCCCATGACGATTAAATTTAAAGAAGGATTGCTTACAGCTCTTATGGGGGTTTTGCGCTACCGCGGCGAAGTAAACATGATGGCTTCTGTTACCGGAGCCACCGCAGATAATTGCGGCGGCGAAGTTTATTTATCAATGGTAAATAAGATGCCGGTGATTTAATTCTTTATTGAAATGAAAAAAAATCCGTCGCGAATTATCCCTTCTCGCGCAAGCGTCCGCTTGTGCGAACTCAATTATTTTTCTAATTTATTCTGAAGTAATCGCGAGCCATGAAAAACAGTAAGCACTTCAATTTCATTTTCAGAATGAACTTCGTAAATAATTCTGTAGCTCCCCTCATTGAGTTGCCTTATATTTTCGTGATTCATTTCCGGTACTTTGCTTCCAATGGCAGGTGATAACTTAAGAATTTGAGAGCGTTCAAAAATCCGTTGAATCATTCTCGTTGCATATTACTCTGAATCTTTTGAAATGTATTCAGCAATTTGATCCAGATCATCAAGCGCTATTTTGTTCCATCAGATTTTAACCATCTGCTCATTTTTTCTTTGGCCTCTTCTTCTGAGAATGATAACCCTTGCTTAGAGAGTTTGCGCGCTTCTTCAATTTTATTGATGAGCAGAAACCGTTCGAACAAATCATCCACAGAAATTTCTTCGGGGAGATTTTGAAGCCCTTCTATCACTTGCGTTTTTGTGAGCATTGCCAAAATGTTCTTACGAAGTTAGAAAATTTTCTTTTAGTGGTCGGTGTCCTCAGGCTGAACGAGAAATGAAACTCTATTTTTTTGATGAACGATTTCTCACCATCATTTTCCCTACCAAAGAGCTTACTCTTTTCTCACCATTGGTTTCAGATTCATCTTTTATTTTCTTGCTTTCTACAAAAGGCAGGTAATAGAAATAATAAGAACTCACGAACAATAAACCGATCACAAAAAATATGAGTGCATAAGATCGCGTAGAGTCATTGTAAAAGAATTCTCCAACCATCCACGTAATGTTTGCGCAGATCCATGCACACACTGCAAGGTTGTGAAGCAGTTCTGCCACATCGTGCCTGTGCAGCCAGGTGATATGAAATGCAATTAAAATTGTTGGTACTGCAACAAGGAGTCCTGCAAGCTTTGCATCGAGCACCCAGCAGGTGTCTTTTATTAGCCAGAGGAAAATGTGAAGGTTTTCGTAGCGGCGCATGTTTTTTATCATTGGTGAAAATTAGAAAAAAGAAAAATAGTTAGTGAAGAAATTTTCAAACAAAAATTATTTTTCTTTTTCAGAAGCACACCACACTAAAAATTAAAGTGTGAAGCCATCAGGAATTACTGCGCCTTTTTTTATCACCACAATTCCATCTTTCACTGTAAGTATATCTGTATCTGCATCGGGCAAGTGCGAACCGCCTTTAATAATTACATCATTGCCAATAAAGCAGTTTTTATCAATGATGGTATTGTCAATTAAGCAGCGATCACCAATTCCCATAATGGGAATTTTTTTACCCACCATTTCGGCAATTGATTGTATGGTTTGAAAATTATCGTTACCCATGATGTAGCTGTTCTTGATGATGGCGCCTTTACCAATGCGTGATCTTATTCCAATGACCGAGCGCTCAATTCTTGCTGCATGTATTATACAACCTTCTGCAATAATAGATGCAACGATGGTGGTACCCGAAATTTTTGCAGGCGGAAGATTGCGGGGATGCGTGTAGATGTATCGCTGATTATCGAAAAGATTGAACAGCGGAACCTCATCAGTGAGTGAAATATTTGCCTCGTAGAATGAACGGATGTTTACAATATCATTCCAGTACAAATCATACTTGTAACTGAGTAATTTAAATATCCCAACGGCCTGCGGAATTATTTCTTTTCCAAAATCTGTTGCATCCTTTTTCTCTGTCAGCAGATCTCTTAAAAGTTTTCTGTTGAAAATATAAATGCCCATGGATGCCAGATACAAGCGCCCTTCTTTTTTCATTTCATCACCTACTTCAGATGTCCATTGAGGAAGTATTTCTGCATTTGGTTTTTCTACAAATGCATCAATAAAACCCGAGGAATTGGTTTTCATAATTCCATATTCAGTTGCATCACGAGCGCTTACAGGAATAGTTGCAATTGAAATATCGGCGCCATTTTTCTCATGGTGTTCAAGCA
>JAJAYG010000032.1 GCA_026786335.1 Chitinophagales bacterium
AATTCTCTTTAATACAATTTCCTGCTCGCTCGTTGTGAGCATTGAAATTTGATTTTGTGATGCAGTATTCATGGTGTGTCCCGTTTACTCGGGATGGTTTTTAAATTTCAAGTTGCGTGACTTTACATTTTTGATCAACCCATTCACTTCACATCATTCATCATTTACTTTCTAATTCCACACTTCGAAAAGCATTTTTAATCATTCACTTTTCTTTCCTGTTCTCCATTTTCATTTTTCTATTTTCTATTTTCCACTTTTCCTCAGAAATTCCTTCGGAACAATTTTCCATTACCTACCTGATCTTCAATGTCACCAGTGTTAAAATCGCCAGCATAATTCCCACAATCCAAAACCTTGTTACAATCTTTGGTTCTGAGTATCCTAGTTTTTGATAGTGATGATGCAGCGGTGCCATTTTGAATATTCTTCTTCCTACCCCAAATCTTTTTCTTGTGTATTTGAAGTATCCCATTTGAAGGAGTACTGAAATATTCTCCACCAGAAAAATTCCGCAGAGAATAGGAATCAAAGCTTCCTTTCTCACCACAATTGCAAGCGTTGCAATAATTCCACCGAGTGCGAGTGAACCGGTATCGCCCATAAAAACTTGTGCGGGATATGCATTGTACCAGAGAAAACCAATGCATGCCCCAATAAATGCAGCAGCATAAACGAGCAGCTCGCCGGTGTTTGGGATGTACATGATGTTTAAATAATTCGCGAGTAAAATGTTACCCGATACATAAGCGAACACGCCAAGTGTTGCACCAATAATTGCAGAGGTGCCTGTGGCTAAACCATCAATTCCATCAGTGATGTTTGCTCCGTTTGATACTGCAGTGATGATGAACACCACCACTAAAATGTAAACCACCCATGTATATTTTTCATAACCTTCACCTAACCATGTAATCAATTTTGAATAATTGAATTCATGTGTTTTTACAAATGGAATGGTAGTGATTGGTAGTTTAGCATCAACATATTTCGCAGCAATTTTTGAAACGTTCGCTGAGTCGGCAACAATGGAAGCTGCTGCTCCTTCATTCACAATTTGCCGGCGAATCACCACATCACTGTTAAAATAAAGTATAGAGCCAATGACGATTCCCAAACTTACCTGACCAAAAATTTTAAATCTTCCTGCAAGACCACGTTTATCTTTTTTGAAAACTTTGATGTAGTCATCGATAAAACCAATTATGCCGCACCACACAGTTGTGATGAGCATGATGATCACATACACATTATTCAATCGTGCGAGAAAAAGAACAGGAATTAGAATTGCTGAAAGAATAATAAGCCCACCCATTGTTGGTGTCCCTTGTTTTTGCACCTGGCCTTCTAAACCAAGATCACGAACAGTTTCACCAACTTGTTTTTTCTGCAGATAGCGAACAAGGGATTTACCATACACTATTGTAATAAGGAGTGAAATAATAATTGCGAGTCCTGCACGAAATGAAATAAATTCGAACAAGCCGGCACCCGGCAGGTGAAAACGCTGATTTAGATAATGGAATAAATAGTACAACATCGTTTACTTGTTCATTTGAATAAATGCTTCACTCAAAATATTTTTATCATCAAATGGAAATTTGACTCCATTGATCTCCTGGTATTTTTCATGTCCTTTACCTGCAAGAAGAATGATGTCGCCTTTAACACTCATTGCAACTGCTGTTCTTATTGCTTCGCGCCGATCAGCAATTGAAAGCACTCTTGAAATTTTTAGCGGCACTACGCCCTTCTTCATTTCATTGAGTATTTCATTCGGGTCTTCACTTCTTGGATTATCTGAAGTGAGTATTACCTGATCACTTAACTCACTGGCTACTCTTGCCATCAATGGTCTTTTAGTTGCATCACGGTCACCGCCACAGCCCACCACTGTAATTAATTTTTCGTTTCCTGTTCTTATTTCTTTTATGGCAGTCAGCATTTTTTCCAATGCATCAGGTGTGTGCGCATAATCAACAATGCCCATGATTCTGTGGTGTTCACTTAGCACATAATCAAATCTTCCTTCGGCAGGTTTTAATTTGCTGAGGACTGTGAGCACAGGAATTTTTGATTCACCCATGATCATTGCTGTGCCGTAAATCGAGAGCAGGTTCGATGCATTGAAACTTCCTACAAGCGGCGAGTAAACTTCTTCGCCATCAATCTGCATAATCATTCCATTGAAATTGATCTCGAGAATTTTCGCTCTGAAATCAGAAGCCGAATGCAATGAGTAGCTGAACACTTTCGCTTTGGTATTCTGCACCATCACTTTGCCATTCTTATCATCTGCATTTATAATTGCAAAAGAATCAGCAGGTAAATGATCAAATAAACTTTTCTTCGCTTCTATATAATCTTTGAATGTTTTATGATAGTCAAGGTGATCATGAGAAATATTTGAAAACACCGCACCGTAAAATTTTAAAGCCGCAACTCTTTTTTGATGAATGGCATGCGAACTTGCTTCCATAAAACAATGCGTGCAGCCGCTGCTCACCATTTCACTGATTAATGAACTTAACTGAATTTCATCTTGTGTTGTGTGTGTTGCAGGAATAACTTTTCCATTAATTCTGTTTTCTACAGTTGAAAGCAATCCGCATTTGTAATGCAAGCCGGTAAACAAGTGATACAACAATGTTGCAATCGTAGTTTTTCCATTAGTACCTGTAATTGCAACAATTTTTAATTTCTCAGAAGGGTTATCGTAAAAATTTTCAGCAATGATTGCTAATGCCAATGCACTGTCGGCAACTTTTACATAAGTAACTCCATGTTTTTTTATGGAGGGAATTGCTTCGCATACAATTGCAGTGGCGCCTTTATCTTCTGCAACAGAAATAAACTCGTGACCATCAACAGATGTTCCTTTTGATGCAATGAATAAGCTGCTTGTTTCAACTTTACGTGAATCAAAACTGATGCTGCTCACTTGAGTATCGGTTGATCCGTTTACTTCAATGAGTGTTACCTTGTATAATATGTCGGCAAGCGTTTTCAAAAATTATTTTTCTGAATTCTGTTTTTAGTTCATTGTTAAATTGATGCTGATGCTTTCTCCTTTATTCACTCTTGTACCTGCTGCAATACTTTGCGAGGCAACACTTCCTGCACCAACCACATTTACTTTTAATCCCGAATTTTCGAGCAGGTACAATGCGTTGCGTAAGCCCATTCCTTTTACATCGGGTACAATACCTGCTTCTGCTTCAGTTGCTTTTGCAGCGAGCATCATATCATTTTTACCTGTGGCAACCGATAACCACGCTGCATCCTGCGAACCTTTTTCTTTTACATTTAATTTGTTGAGCACCGCATTTACATCAGCTTTGTAACCAGCTTTTATTTGTGGCATTGCAGCAGTATCATCTTTTAATGTTGCAAGCGATGGATGAATATCAATTTCAGAAGCAAAAACTTTATCTGCTATTTCTTTAAAAACCGGACCTGCAACTTTAGCCCCGTAGTAATCGCCATTCGAAGGATTGTTGACTACAACGATGCAGGAATAGAGAGGATATTCTGCAGGAAAATAGCCGACGAATGAAGACTGATAAATTTTATTTGCATAACCATTTTTCTCATTAGCAATTTGCGCTGTACCTGTTTTACCGGCAAAGGTGTAGTTAGGACTCTTGAGCCCTTTTGCTGTTCCGCTGTCTGCCACAGCTTTGAGCAGAATCTTAAGCGCATGCAGTGTTTTCTCACTGCAGATTTTTTGAATGCGTACTTCCGGTTCGTATTGCCTTATCGGTTTTCCGTATTCATCAATGGATTGAACGAGGTAGGGTTTCATTTCCTTTCCACCATTTGCAACAGCATTGTAGAGTGAAAGAATCTGCAGCGGCGAAACTCTCACTTCATAACCCACCGACATCCATGGCAATGAATAACGAGTGAACGTTTTATCGCTGGTTGATTTGATGTATGGATCTTGTTCACCCGGTACTTCAATCCCTAATTTTTTATCGAGACCTAATCTGCGCAGGTGCTGTAAATATTTTTCAGGGTTATTGTAGTAATGATTGTTTATCAACATAGAAATTCCAACATTGGATGAATGAGCAAATGCAGAAACAACATTTACTCTTCTATATGGATTGCGCTCAGCATCGCGCATTGTTTGTGTCCAATACTGATGCACTCCCATTTCAAGATCAACCGTATCATCAAGACTGATGTACCCGTCTTCAAGCAATGCAAGCATTGAAGCCAGCTTGAATGTTGAACCGGGTTCATGACTCTCGCCTACTGCGTAATTGTATTTCTCGGTATAAGCACCATTTGTTTCTTTTCCAAGATTTGCCATTGCACGTATGGCTCCGGTTTTAACATCCATCACCACGCAGCAACCATGATCTGCCTTGTTTGCAATTAATGCTTTCATCAATGCATCTTCAGCAACATCCTGAAGATTGATATCGATTGTAGTGATGATGTCTTTACCATTCTCAGGTTCAATTTCATTTTTATCATTGAGTGGAATAAATTCTCCGCCCGAAACTTTTTGCATTAACCGCTTGCCCGGATTTCCGGTTAAATCATTATTGAATTTTGTTTCGAGACCAATTGGTTGAACATTGTTATCACGCACATATCCGATCGTTCTTTTTGCAAGAAGTTTGAAAGGATATTCCCTTCTGTTATCCTGTACTACTATTAATCCGCCTTTGAACTGCCCGTCTCTAAGAATTGGAAATGTTTTAAGTGCAAGCAACTGCGTGTATGAAATATTTTTCTTCAGCAGAAAATATCTTTCACCACGCTGACGGGCAGAAACCAGCATTCTTTTATAATCATTGGAATTTTTATCCTTAAAAAAATTTGCAAGGCGAATGCTTAATGAATCAACATGCACACGAAATGAATCTTTCTTTAAACCATCTGCTTTAAAATCTATTCTTATTTCAAATCGCGGAAGAGAAGTTGCAAGCAATCTTCCATCATGAGAATAAATATTTCCGCGCTCAGCATCTATGGTTGCATACTTGGTGGTTATGCTGTCGGCAAGCGATCTGTAATAAGCGCCCTGTACATTTTGCAGGTAGAATACTTTCCAAAGAATAGCCAAGCTGAAAATGATCAGCATCAGATATGCTAATCCTATTCTCCAGTATATTTCTTTTTTATTGCTCATTACTTTTTACTACAATTTTCTTTGGGGGTGCTTGCAATTCTTTTAATCCTGTTGGTGCTACCATCGTAGCTACTTCCGATTGTTTGCTAATGAATTCGAGTTCCGATTTACTCGTCATGTATTCCCATCTTTTTTCATTCAACTGTTTTTCAATGTTGTTGATCTCTCTTACATTCTTTTCGGCATAGTGCGAATTCCAGATGTATACAAAACCTATGGAGGCAATAAAAAAGATGAAGGGCAGGTTGCGGATCACAGTATCATAATGCACAAGCTTGCTGATGTCGAGTGACTCATACAGCCAGTTTCTCTTGCGTGATTTGTCCCGAGTTCTCGGGATCAGTTTTGTCTCCGCTTCCACTTGCTGCACGCCGGTTTGTGATCTGTTTAATTTTTGCTCTGCCATCTTCTTCATCTAAATTTTTTCTGCTATTCTCAACTTTGCACTTCTTGCTCGCGGGTTCCCTTTTATTTCTTCCTCGCTCCCTTCTATTGGTTTTTTATTGATGTGAAAAAAATATTTAGTAATGTTTCCGAAATCATCTTTCTCATCTTCTCCTGCTGCATTTCCGTTTCTAATAAAATTTTTAACCAGCCGGTCTTCGAGAGAGTGATAAGAGATCATTACCAACCTTCCGCCATTCTTTAAAACTGTTTTTGATTGCTCCAGAAAATCCTGCAAGGCATTCAGCTCATCATTCACTTCAATACGCAATGCCTGAAATACCTGCGAGAGATACCGATTGCGATTCCCCATAATGCAGGATGAAATCACAGAAATAAATTCTTCAATGCTCTGTATCGGTTTTTCAAATTTTGCTGCTTCAATTTTTATTGCAAGCGTTTTTGCATTGCGCACTTCGCCATATTCACCGAACACTCTTTGTAACTCAATTGCATTGTATCGGTTAATTACATCATGTGCAGTTTTGATTGAATGCTGATCCATGCGCATATCTAACTGCGCATCGAAGCGGTGCGCAAAGCCACGGGTTGCTTCATCAATCTGATGGGAAGACACGCCGAGGTCGGCGAGAATTCCATCTACTTCATTGATTCCGTTTACCCTCAGCATTTTTTTTAGTTGTCTGAAATTTTGATTTACAAAAACCAACCGCTCATCATCAATTATATTTTTTACTGCATCTGCATCCTGATCGAAGGCGAATAATTTTCCATCACCTAATTTTTCAAGAATCGCTTTTGCATGTCCGCCACCACCATACGTTGCATCTACATACACACCGTCACTTTTTATTTTTAATCCTTCAATTGATTCATCCAGCAAAACAGGTACATGATAGATTTCGGAATTCTGATTTTTGATTTCGGATTTTTGTTCTTTCACTTTTCACCTTATTGATCTCTGAATTCAGATTTTCGATTTTGCATTTACTATCAATTTTCCAAAGTTTAAAACTTTGAAAAAGTTTGCTTCTGTTTTATATATTCTCTAAACCACTTTCCTCCTCTCACATTTTATGTCATCCTGAGTTTATCGAAGGACATCTCTCACATTTAACGTTTCACTTTCTCACCACTCAATCGTCATCTCTCCTAAAACTTTCTGAATTTTCTTTTGCTTGCCGGGAATGTCTTTCACTCTGTGCTGATGGAAACGCTGCTCATCCCATATTTCAATCCGGTTTAGGTATGCTTTAATGATGATGTCTTTTTTTATTCCTGCGTACTGCAATAATGTTTTCGGAATCATGATGCGATTGGAACTATCAATCATCACCTCAGTGGCTCCATCAAACAGAAAACGCAATGCATCAATGTTGTCCTGATTGAAGTGACTGATTTTTCTAACCGTGTTGCTTAATATTTCCCAATCATGTTTTGCATACATCGCCAAACATTTATCAGTGGCGCGCAGCATCATAAAAGTGTATTTCGCTTTTGCAGGTACTTGCTTTTTTAATGCAGCAGGAAATAGAATACGGCTCTTGTTATCAAGCGTAACCGGATACTCGCCGTTGAAGTCTGTTTTCTGCATGTGATGAAATCGGATTCAAATGTAAAAATAATTTTTACACTTTCTTACACTTCTTTACACTTTTGTGGAAAACTATTTTTTACCTCAATTATTGTGTGAGCACAAATGAGGAAGCAGCCAATGAGTTTTAGCAGTGATTTTTGATTCGCTAATTATTTTTTTGGGAAAGAAGAGCTGGAGATTTTTTGACTAACTACCATCAATGACACACTGAGTTTATCGAAGGGTTTAAAAATGCTTCGATTAACTAACAATGCTGTAAGCTGAAACCAAAAATGCTTACAGCGATTACCATCATCGAAGTTTCTGTCATGCTGACGAAGGAAGCATCTG
>JAJAYG010000033.1 GCA_026786335.1 Chitinophagales bacterium
AGATTGTGCATGAAACCGATTCATATCATTTCTTTCTAAAGCAATAATGCCGGTTTTAATTTCATCATGCACTTCAAGTTTTTCCCGAATGCTAAAACCTACCATGCGCAGTTTGTCTTCTGAAAAAGATTCATATATCTGCTGATATACATTGGTGTGATCAACATTAAATTCGAGAAGGTCTGCTACAATGCGATGCACATTCGAAGAAGTTGTTGGAACGCGAAACCGATCGGTGTCAGTTAATATTCCTGTATAAAGACAAGTTGCTATTGAAGCATCAATAAGAATTTTTTCACCGAGATCTAAAATAAATTCATAAACCAATTCGCAAGTTGAGCTTGCTTTGGTATTCCAAAATTGAGCGATTGCAAAATCATCGGGGTCAAGGTGGTGATCAATTAGAATTTTTGGTGCAGTTGATTTTTCAATTTCCTTTCCTAAATCATTGAGGCGATAAAGTTTATTAAAATCAAGGCAAAATATTAAAGTTGCTTCTGAAACCAATTTTGCGCACCGCTCCTTTTCATCTTCATATACAATAGTGATTTCATTTCCCGGAATCCATTTCAAAAAATCGGGGTAAGCAGTAGGGCTGATAAAAAAAACTTCATGTCCTTTCTTGATTAGAAAATGATACAGCCCTAATGAAGATCCGATGGCATCCCCATCGGGCCGCTGGTGTGTTGTAATTATTATTTTTTGTTTTGTGGAAAGAAGTTTTTTTACTTCATCAATCATTATTCTTAAATTTTAAAGTGCCCGAAGGTCAGTATTTTTTCTTCAACTTTATTTGTTGGTGGAGTGATGGGTGGCGTTTACATTTGCCGCGCAAAAAAAATCTCAACATCTTTTATCAATAAATTATTATGGCAACCAACAGAACTCTTACAATTATAAAACCCGATGCTGTTGCAAACGGTAATGCAGGAAACATTCTTCAAAAGATTACCGATGCGGGTTTTAAAATTATTGCAATGAAGTATACACACTTAACTGCAACACAAGCAGGAAAGTTTTATGCAGTGCACAATGCAAGACCATTTTATGGTGAACTTGTACAATTTATGACTTCGGGTGCGGTGATACCTGCGATACTTGAAAAAGAAAATGCAGTTGAAGATTTTAGAAAATTAATTGGTGCCACCAATCCGGCAAATGCTGCTGATGGCACTATTAGAAAAATGTATGCTGAATCGGTTGAGCGCAACGCAGTTCACGGAAGTGACAGCGATGAGAATGCAATGATTGAAGGAAGTTTTTTCTTTTCAGAGCTCGAAAGATTCTGATCTTTTTCCCATTTAAAAAATCAATACTGGCCGGTTGAAAGCAACACGAGTGTACAAGCTTCAGTTGCTTCTATGCCATTTGCTTTTGCTAAATTTTCCAGTTCTTCATTTTCGGCACCCGGATTAAAAACAATTCGCTTGGGTTTTAAAGAGAGGATGTAATCGTAATACTCTTGCTGCCTTTGGGGATTAAGGTAAAGAGTAACGGTGTCTATATTTTCGAATGCCTTCTTCTCATTTATTATTTTAATACCTGCCACCGCTCCGCGCTTAATACCAACGGGCACTACATCATGCCCATGAAGCAATAATCTGTGTATTGCAATATTTGAATATCGCTCAGGGTTTGTTGAGGCACCCAGAACCAATGTTTTTTTATTTCCGTCTTGCATAGTTGAGTTAGAACAATGAAATACTTAATGAGTTCAATTATAAATCGCGAAAGAAGCAATATAAATTCATTCTATTAAAAATGATTGTCATTAAGATGTTAAGCAACGTTTATCATTGATTTTTTTGAAACTAAAAGATAGCATTGGCCGTAACAAAAACTCTGAAAAACAATTATATGACTTATCCTGCTATCACAAAGGAACAAATTCCATATCAGCTTTTGATTCATAATGAAGTTTTGACAGAAGCAGAAGAAAAACAGTTGCGAAAAAACAAGCTTCTAAAAGCAGTTCAGCAAAACAAACTTTTCTATTCAAAAGCAAAAATCGTTTTTGATACTGCCGAAGGAACCAAAGAAGTGCTTGCAAATATTTGGGAAGTAACTGATAATAATGTGATGCTTAAGGGTGGAATTAACATCCCTGTATGTTGCATCAGAGATGTTTTTCTTGAAAACAATAATTAGCAGATTAAATCCTCAGTTGTAAATTTTTAATACAACATGCTCACAGGATTCTCGAGCATTTGCTTAAATGATTGCAGAAACTTTGCACCGGTTGCACCGTCCACTACCCGATGATCGCAAGAAAGCGTAACCTTTAAAACATTTGCGATTTTTATTTCTTCATTTACAACAACTGCTTGCTTTTTAATTTTTCCAATTGCCATAATACATGCATCTGGCGGGTTGATTATGGCAGTGAATTCATCTATATCCATCATTCCTAAATTTGAAATGGTAAATGTGTTGCCCTGCATTTCATCGGGTTGCAATTTTTTATCCTTTGCTTTTGCAGCAAAAGATTTTGCCTCGTCGCTAATTTGAGCAAACGATTTTTGATCGGCAAAGCGAATTACAGGCACAAGTAATCCTTCTTCAACTGCTACAGCCATTCCAATATGCACATGATGATTGTAACGAATTTTATCTGTAAGCCACGAAGAATTTACTTTCGAATTTTTCTTTAAGGCCAGTGCCGAAGCTTTGATGATGATATCATTAAAAGAAACTTTTACTTCGGGGAACATGGTGTTGATTTGATCACGCATATCGGCACAACGATCCATGTTGATCTCCAAGGTTAAATAAAAGTGTGGTGCCGAAAATTTGCTTTCTGCCAATCGGCGCGCAATTGTTTTGCGCATTAGAGAAACCGGAACTTCATCGTAACTTTCTTCTTCAACAATCGCTGGTGATTGAAAAGAAGCTGCAGATTTTCCTGCTACTAATTTTTCAACATCGCGCCTTACAATTCTTCCTTCATCGCCACTGCCTTTAACTTTTGAAAGTGTGATGCCTTTATCCTTTGCAATCTTTTTTGCAAGTGGTGATGCTTTTATTCTTCCCTGATCTGTTTGCTGCTCGGCAGTAATTACACTGGCGTAAACTTTTTCTTCTTTCTGTACCGGTGCTTCTTCCTTTATATCAGCAACTTCTTTTTTGGCTGGTGCTTCTTCTTTCTTTGCAACAACTTCAGCAGGTTTTGCTGCATCACTTTCAACTAAAAGAGTTTTATAATCCTCTCCTTCCTTTCCAAGAATTGCAATGATAGAATCAACTTTTATTGCAGCACCTTTTTCAGCACCAATGTATAACAGTGTGCCTTCCTGAAAACTTTCAAACTCCATTACGGCTTTATCAGTTTCAATTTCGGCAAGCAAATCACCACTCTTAATTTTATCTCCAACTTTTTTATGCCATGCAACAAGAACTCCTTCTGTCATTGTATCACTCATCTTCGGCATTCTAACCACTTCAGCCATACTTAAATTTTTTACAGGGTCAAAAATAGAAATTTGCAATCGTTAGACCATCATCAAAATAACTTGATAACAAAAGTTAATAATCAAGTTCAAGTTTAAGACGATCTTTTAAATCTTTTAGTTTGGGATTTTTTAAAAGTAAACTGTCAAACTTTTCTTTTGCAGTATATGGCTTTCTGGTATTCTCCACTTTCAATTTTGTTTTATCAACTTCAATCCTAAGATCAATTGCTTTTTTATCAAGCTCTTTTTTAAGAAAATACCTAATCTCTTCCTGCTCGCCCTGTAATGCATGCAAATGCGCATCATTACCCACTTTAAAAACTATTGCAACATTATCAATTAATTCAGGAGGATAACTTTCAAGAATTGCAAGCAAAAATTTCTTGCGTTCAGTGCTTACTTTTTCGAGATAACTTTTCCATACTTGCTGAAAGGCAAATGCTTCAATCTTTTCATAAACCAATTCCTTCTCCTCTGTTTCATTTGCTATCTTCTTCTCAATTACTGCTTTTTTAAGTTCTGCAATTGTAGGCAGTTTAACCGAATCATTGATAATTTTTTTGGGAATTGAACCCGGTTTTTCTGACGATGAAAGAGGAGCAACAATTTTCTTTTCAATTACACCCGGCTTCTCTTCTGCTACTAACAAAGGCAGATCATCTTCCGTCAGCCCTTTTTTTTTTAGTGCCTCCAGTTCTTTTGAAAGCGAAACAGCGTGTTGAACATTGCACAGCTTAATGAGTGCAAATTCGATGGTAAGTCTTTTGTTCTTGCTCATTCGGTATTGCTGATCAGCTTCGTTCAAAATACTGAGAGCCGTTAATAAAAACGATGAGGGCGCAAGGCTTGCTTGCTGAACGTACCGAGCTTTAATATTCTCCGAAAAATCAAGCAATACATGCGTTGCGGCATCCTTGGCAACTAACAGTTCACGAAAATGATCGGCAAGTCCGCTAATAAAATTTTCGCCATCAAAACCTTTTTGAAGAATCTGATTAAATGTTAGCAATGAAGAAGTGGTATCAGTGGAAAGGAAAAAATCAGTAAGGCGGAAAAAATAATCGTAATCAAGAATATTTAAGTTTTCAATTACATCGAGGTAATTGATTTTCCCTCCCGAAAAAATACTGATGCGATCAAACATCGAAAGCGCATCACGAAGAGCGCCATCTGCTTTTTGCGCAATAATGTGGAGCGCATCTGCATCTGCAACAATATTTTCCTTCGTTGCAATTTGTGCAAGGTGTTTTACCATGTCTTCCGTTCTTATTCTTGCAAAATCAAAAATCTGGCAGCGTGAAAGAATGGTAGGAATAATTTTATGCTTCTCGGTAGTTGCCAAAATAAAAATGGCATAAGGCGGCGGCTCTTCTAATGTTTTTAAAAAAGCATTGAATGCCTGAGCACTCAGCATGTGAACCTCATCAATGATGTAGATTTTTTTCTTGCCTGCTTGCGGAGCAAACCGCACTTGCTCAATCAATGCACGAATGTCTTCAACAGAATTATTTGAAGCCGCATCCAATTCAAAAATATTAAAAGATGCATTTTCATTGAATGAAGTACATGATGCACATTCATTACAAGGTTCAAAATCATTTGAAATGTTTTCGCAGTTAACTGCCTTCGCCAATATGCGGGCACAAGTAGTTTTTCCAACTCCACGCGGGCCGCAAAAAAGAAATGCCTGTGCAAGTTGATTGGTTCGCAATGCATTTTTGAGTGTACCTGCTACCTGCGGTTGCCCTATCACATCTTCGAAACGTGAGGGACGGTACTTGCGGGCCGATACTATAAAGTTTTCCATGCGGGGCAACAAATATTGAAAAGAAAATCGGATTGCAGATTTAAATAAGCTGTTTGTGGGAAAGAAAATTTTTCCACACGCTAAATACTATGGCTGATCGCGTTGAGCAATTCGCTCGAAAACAGATTGAATGATAGAGAGGACAATACTAAATCCCAAGGCAGACCAAAAACTTGGGATGTGAAAACCCGGAATTAATTTGCTTGCAAGCAATACCACAAGTGCATTAATAACCAGCAGAAACAAGCCGAACGTTACAATGGTAACCGGCAATGTGAGAATGATCATTACAGGTTTTAAAATGGTATCAAACAAAACCAATACTGCGGCAATTACAATTGCCCATGCGGGCGATTCAATGCTTACACCCGGGATTAGAAATGAAGTAATAATAATTGCCAAACCATTTACCAGCAGCCGAAGAATAAAATTCATGCAACAAAGAAAAAACAATTAACACAATCTGCAACTATCGGCAAAGCGATGTTCTCTTAATTACCTTTGACAAAATTTTTTAAAATGAAAAACGCATTGATAGAATGTGTACCAAATTTTAGTGAAGGCCGCAACACCTCCATTATTAAACAGATCACCGATGAAATCGAAAGTGTGGAAGGCATTCGCCTGCTTGATGTTGATTTGGGAAAAGCTACCAACCGAACGGTGGTAACATTTGTTGGAAATCCTGATGCAGTTATTGAAGCAGCATTTCTTTCAATAAAAAAAGCAGCAGAATTAATTAACATGAGCAAACACACAGGCGAACACCCAAGAATGGGATCAACTGATGTTTGCCCCCTTATTCCTGTTTCGGGAATTACGATGGAGGAAACAGTTGCGTACTCAAAAAAACTTGCCGAGAGAGTTGGAAAGGAATTAAAAATTCCTGTTTACTTGTACGAATCTGCAGCATCAACCGAAGAAAGAAAAAATCTTGCAACTATACGAGCCGGGG